>NZ_JBZXVU010000023.1:0-44009 GCF_058892565.1 Hirschia sp.
GCCTTGTAGCTGACTTATTCAACGTTCTTCCAGAACTGACTGACGCTCTATAAACGTCTGTAAAGAAACGACAAAAGGCCCGCAACATGTTTTGTTGTGGGCCTTTTTATTAAGTAATTTCCAAAATTATTCTTCGAGCTTTTCTTCAGTCTTTTGTTCAACAAGATCGTGTTCTTTACACTTTCTCTCTTTAAATTTTGCTGCCAATTCACGCGCAGTTTGCGTAGATAGTTCTTGTTTACCGACAGGAAAAATATCTTCTTCTTCCTCGTCAATGTGATGCTCATAATCATGGCGCATTGAATTGAAACGATTCAACCAACCACTGGAAGACATATCCATTTCATTCAACTCATCCAGCACATCATCTACTTCTTTATGCTCAGACACCGAATGACGCGCCTTAGACTGACCATCCTCAGTCTTCATTAAATTCGCGTAGAAAGTTTCTTCTTCGGCGGCGGCATGGGATTTGACATCATAATAAAATTCTTCCCATAATTTTTTACGTTCAGAAGAATTTCCTGAAGTCTCAGATAAGCGCTCGAGTAATTTTCTGTGAACCTCGTGGTCGGTTTTGAGTACTTCAAAAATATCTGTCATGAGATTTGTCTCCCTTCCACCAACCAACGCTCTTTGCAGCTATAAAGTTCCCTAAACACATACGTGAATCTAGAAGTGTCGAACCACAGGAGCTTGATATCGGATTTTCAGCGCCGTAAACGAAGATGAAGTACGTCATCGCTGATTTAGTTCACAGTCTTCAACGGGCTAGCTGAAACCTTATAATAGACACCACAAAGAACTATTTATACGCCACCCCTCATGGGTGGCATTTTTCATTCTATTTAGACATAATAGCTCGAAACAATTTTCAATAATGTTTTAGGGATTATGTCATCTAAAACATTATGATACGGGTATAAATTCTGAATACGTAGCACGAACGCATGCATTTTCAGATACAATGTAGAGGTTTAGGGCATGGGCAACATCGAAACTGTCGGCGTAATTGGCGCAGGGCAAATGGGTAATGGTATCGCACATGTTTGTGCCTTGGCTGGTTTCAACGTTTTGCTAAATGACGTAACGCAAGACCGTATTGAAGCTGCATTGAATGTCATCAAAAAAAATATGGTGCGTCAGGTCAGCAAAGACACCATTACCCAACAAGAAATGGACGATGCCCTAGCGCGGATAAAGTCCGGGCTACCTTTAGAACGGCTCTCTTCTGCTGATATGGTCATTGAAGCAGCAACAGAGAAAGAAGAAATCAAAGCGCAAATCTTTAAAGATATTACACCCTATCTAAAAGATGACGCGATGCTCGCCACCAACACGTCATCTATTTCCATTACACGCCTAGCTGCAGCGACTGACAGACCTGAACGCTTTATCGGTGTCCACTTTATGAACCCTGTGCCCGTCATGAACCTTGTTGAGGTTATTCGTGGCTTGGCGACCAATCAGGAAACATACGACGCAGCTGCTTTCATTGTCGAGAAATTGGGAAAAACACTCACAAACTCTGAAGATTTTCCGGGTTTTATAGTAAACCGAATTCTAATGCCGATGATCAACGAAGCTGTTTATACGCTTTATGAAGGCGTTGGATCAGTAGATTCGATTGATACAAGCATGAAGCTTGGAGCTAATCATCCAATGGGCCCACTCATGCTAGCAGACTTCATTGGTCTCGATACATGTTTGTCCATAATGCAGGTTTTACATGATGGCCTTGCAGATACGAAATATCGTCCTTGCCCACTCTTGGTGAAATATGTTGAAGCGGGTTGGCTGGGCCGCAAAACAAATCGTGGTTTCTACGATTATCGCGGCGAAACTCCTATTCCAACACGCTAATTCTGTCCCGATACACAGAACATTTCTACTTTTGATATATTCCAAATCTTGCTTATAAAAATTGAATGACATCAATACAAACGGCGATTTCTGAACAGTATAGTTAAGCCCACGCTAACAATATGTACGAAGTTGAATACGCAAAAAGCAAAGAAATAGAAATGTTTATACAGTATCACTACCAGTCAGTGGGTGACTGTATAAAGGTGATATTTAAGTGCGTTCAATTCAAAAAACGTTGAAGCAGTTTCTAAACGCGACCAATGCGGGTGTCGCGCCTATGTTTGCGCTTTTTCTCACAGTCATACTTTTCATTATCGGCTTCACCATAGATTTTCGGCGTATGGATAGTGCAAAAATGCACCTTCAAGCAGCCACAGATTCCGCCGTTCTTGCAGCTGCCCGCGCATATTTAACAAGCTCAGTTCAAGTCAAAGAAACCAAGAGACAGGAAGATTCTCAGAAAATCGCTTCTGATTATCTCACCGCAAATCTTCTATCCTCTTCAAACAATTTCGAAAACAACCAAATTCAATTAGTCTTCAAGGAAGACGGAGAAATTGTCGGAAAAGCTTCAACCAAAATAAAACTCATCTTTGGTGGATTATTTGGCAAAAGCGATGTTGTACTACCAGCACTTGCCGCTGCGACAGTTGGAGATTCCAGAAAATTAGAAATCGTGTTGGTGCTCGATACTTCAGGATCAATGAGTTCTCAAAACCGCATGAAGCAACTTCGCACAGCCTCAATTAACTTTGTAAACAGTGTGTTCGACAATGCCGTCTACGAACGCACTGTACAGGTTGGTGTTGTGCCTTGGAACGCAACGGTCAATATCAATATGGATAGACCGGGCACATGGGATGCCTCTCCTGGCCCCGCAATCCACAATTCCAATTATGGAAATGGAACCAACCAAGTTACGTCTTTTCAGGATTTTACGGAGAACTTATATCCACCCGGTTTTTCTGACTTTGGAAGCTATAGTGATTCCGACATTGACGATGATTTTGGCTCATCAGGCTGGCTTGGATGCATCACTGCAACAAAAGACGAGCGCAAAATAAGCAGTTCAGGTAATGTAACGCCTCTCACAGACGTTCCGCCATCCAAAATGAAATGGCCTGCCCGAAAAGTCGCTGGCTGGGACCCAAACTCAGACTGCCCAAGCCCTATGCTGGCTATGTCTCAGAGCCGCCCACAGATTATTAAAAAGCTCAACCAGCTTAACCCAAGCGGAAACACGCATGCCGATATCGGCCTCATGTGGGGGTATCGCATGTTCTCACAACAGGCAAACTGGAACAATTTTTTTGGTTATAATTCAGATACTAAGCCAGACAGCTTCCATTCAACAAAGTCACGTAAAATCATGATTATGTTGACAGATGGTGAGAACACAACCACCAGCAGTGAGGGTTATAGCTATTATGGATGGTGTACTTACACTGACCATTATAAGACGAAAAAAAATGGTAAAAAGAAATTTAGCCACACCACAAGAGACTGCGTAGCTCCTGAGGGAATAAACAAAGAAGAAGTTAGCGGCAGTGATCTCAACAGTTTAATGCTGGATGCATGTGAAGTTATCCGCAGCAAAGACGTTGAGCTTTTTACCATCGCGCTCGACCTGCATTCATATTATGACAGTACAGCGATTGCTTTACTTAGAGAATGTGCCGGAAGCGACAGTCACGCCTATAATATTAAAGGTAACGAGCTGGATGAGACGTTTCAGGAGCTTGCTTCAAAAGCACTCAGACTTTCTAAATAAACTAGCCGTGACGATGTTTATTTAGATTTCCAATTTCACTGACTTTTTTAGTCGGCCTATTTTGTTGATGCGATTTCTTTTATCAAGGCAATCGCATTTTCACTCGACCAGTCAGCACCACCCGAAAAGCGGGCGACTTCCTCACCGCTTCTATTGTAAATAATTGTTGTCGGCATGCCCTTTGCGCCCGTATCATAAGCAATGCCATAGGTCGTATCGAAATAGAAATCCAACACACCATTTGTCCATTGCTCTAATGATTTGCGTGTATTTTCCCGATTGTATTCACGATCAACCGCAACAGCGACGACACGCACACCATCATCTTGAACGGCCTCTTGCAGGCGCCCCAGAGACGGCATCTCTTCTTCACAAGGTGGACAAGCCTCAAACCAGATATTTAGAACAACAACTTCCCCGTTGAAATCCTGTAAACTTACGGCTTTACCCTCTGCATTATCAAATTCACCACTTGGTGCAGCTTTACCAGCAGACAATTCTAGACTTGCCAAATCCCCTTTTGCATAACGTTTTAGTCCTGAACTACCTGTCTTTGGCTGGTTACTCGCTGAAAACAATGCGACAACGACAAATAATCCACCCACTATCAACATTGCGGGTATGCCAAATCGAGTAATAGCTTTAGGCATGAACGCAAACTCCTACACGTTACGACGAGACTTGATCAGATATGACTAGTAAACAAGACAAGAACAGTTCAGATACGCCCTCCGACACCAAAGGACAAGAGATGTGGGGTGGACGATTCAGCGCAAAGCCTGATTCAATCATGACGTCTATAAATGCATCGATCAACGTGGATAAACGTCTGGCCGAGGAAGATGTAGCTGGTTCTATCGCCCATGCCAAAATGTTATGTGAACAAGGCATTATCAATGAAGTCGATTGCGACGATATCGTCGAAGGGCTCGACAAAATCATAAATGAAATTCGTCACGATAAATTTCATTTCTCGGTTGAACTTGAAGATATTCACATGAATATCGAAGCACGCCTCAAAAAGCTTATTGGTGGCGCAGCAGGACGTTTGCACACTGCCCGCTCAAGAAACGATCAGGTCGCAACCGATTTTCGGCTATGGGTGAAAGCCTCTTGTACAGCGCGGCTAGACCAGATCGAAACCCTGATGAAAGCTTTATTAAGCCAAGCTGAAACCCATGTGGATTGGGTTATGCCGGGTTTCACACATTTACAAACTGCTCAACCTGTCACAGTTGGCCATCATTTAATGGCCTATGTTGAAATGTTCTCGCGTGATTTTTCTCGTTTTGCAGATGCGATCCACCGCATGGATGAATGTCCGCTCGGTGCTGCTGCATTGGCAGGTACAGGATTTAACATCGACCGAGAAATGACAGCAGAAGCACTTGGTTTTGATCACCCAATGGCAAATTCACTCGATGCCGTATCAGCGCGTGATTATGCGATTGAGAGCTTATCCAGCATTGCAATCTGTGCCCAACATCTCTCACGCCTCGCCGAAGAATTGGTCATCTGGTCCTCCTCCCCTTTCTCCTTCGTGCGTATGTCTGATGCTTGGTCGACTGGGTCATCCATCATGCCACAAAAACGCAATCCTGATGCAGCAGAACTCGTGCGCGCCAAAACAGGCCGTGCAAATGGCTCATTAATTGCGATGCTCACCCTGATGAAAGGACTGCCGCTTGCCTATTCCAAGGATATGCAAGACGATAAGCAGATCACATTTGAAGCCTTTGATAGCCTAGACCTATCTCTACAAGCTATGACAGGCATGATCGAAACCATGACCTTCAATAAAGAGAATCTAGCAAAGGCAGCTTCAGGCGGCTTCTCAACTGCCACTGATCTTGCTGACTGGCTGGTGCGCGATTTGAATATCCCATTCCGTGAAGCCCACCACATTACGGGTGCCAGCGTGAAAGCAGCTGAAGAAAAAGGCGTGCAATTGTGGGATCTGTCACTTGAAGAGCTTCAAGCTATTGAACCACGCATCACAAATGATGTATTTGATATATTGAGTGTGGACGCCTCTGTCGCCAGCCGTCAAAGTTATGGTGGTACAGCCCCAGTGCGTGTACGCGAGCAAATTGCTTCATGGAAGGAACGCCTATTATGAGACCAATGAAAATCATTCTGGGCCTGACAGCCCTTGCATCTTTATCAGCGTGTGGCCTACCCGGAGATTTGGAACGTCCTGAACCAATCTTCCGCAATGATCCAGAACCCGTTGCAGCGCCACCTCAGCCTCCTGTCGTTGAAGATGAAATCATCGAAGAAGAAATTCCAGATGATGAACTTCTTGGCGGCCCTGAAGGCTAACCACAACACAATTATCTTCAATCCATGTGAATAAAAACAGCCCATCTATTCACATGGATTTTCAAAATGAAACCGAATTAAATGCACCATTTCAACTATGTGAATGGCCGTCTTCAATGTGAAGGCGTTCCATTGGATGACATCGCCAACCAAGTTGGGACCCCGACTTACGTTTATTCAACGGCAACATTAGAGCGACACTACAATGTGCTTGCAGAGGCTTTTGAAGGGTCAAAATACCTTATCGCCTATTCTGTGAAAGCTTGTGGAAATATTGGTGTCATCGCCACATTGGCCAAGCTTGGCGCTGGGGCGGATGTTGTATCTGGTGGAGAGTTGGCCAAAGCGCTACACGCAGGTATTCCAGCTGAAAAAATCGTTTTCTCCGGTGTCGGAAAAACACGCGCAGAGCTAACAGCTGCGTTAAAAGCAGGCATTCACCAATTCAATGTTGAAAGCTTCCCTGAAATGGAGCGTCTCAATGAAATTGCGATCGGACTGGGCAAAGTCGCGCCGATCGCTTTTCGTGTAAACCCACACGTAGACGCTGGCGGCCATGCCAATATCTCCACTGGCGGCGCAGAACACAAATTTGGTATTGCTTGGCACGAAGCGGCAGATATGTACGCTAAAGCCGCTGCTATGAAAGGCATTAATCCAATCGGAGTGGATGTTCATATTGGTAGCCAAATTATGGACATTGAGCCTATGCGCATTGCTTTTGAAAAAGTGGTCGCATTAGTGCGCGAATTGCGCGCTCAAGGCATAGACATTAAACGTATGGATCTGGGCGGCGGTTTAGGCATACCCTACGCCCCGGAAGACAACCCAGATTCTCCCGCCAAATACGCCCAAATGATCCGTGAAGTAAAACAAGGCGTTGATGTCGAACTCATCCTTGAACCCGGCCGCATGATTGCCGGAAATGCAGGCGTTATGCTTGCAAATGTTGAGTATGTAAAAGAACGCGATGGTCGCACTTTTGTAATCCTCGATGCAGGCATGAACGACCTTGCGCGCCCCGCACTTTACGATTCAATCCACGAGGTGCAGCCCCTTATCGAACCGGCAAGCGATGCGCCTATTGCTCCCGTAGATTTGGTTGGGCCAGTGTGCGAAACAACCGATCGTTTCCAAAAAGCACGCCCAATGCATCCGTTAAAGCAAGATGATAAAATCGCCTTTATGTCAGCTGGGGCTTATGGTGCCGTTCTTTCATCACAATATAATGCCAGACCTCTAGCAGCAGAAGTATTGGTCAATGGCGATTCATTTAGCGTAATCCGCCCAAGGCCAAGTTATGATGACATCATCGCTTTGGAAAAACAGCCTGACTGGTTAGAGTAATTCCAACGCGACACAAACTAAGGCCTGATCAATAATAATGAATGGCGCAGAACGTATAAGCCAAATGATAAAATCCACACATAGGCGGCTAAACTGGCTTGCTTATGTGTCGGCATTTGGTGGATTGGCATTCATTCTTGGCCTTTGGTTGATATTGTCATTCACGGGCGCGCTAGAAGCTGTCAGCCCCAAACTCCGCGCTGCAGCGACACTAACCACTATTCTAATCTGCATTGGACTTGCCATTCGCGGGATCAGAAACTTTTCCAAACCAACACAGCAAGATGCTTTTGCCGAAATTGATGCCTTATCTGAGACCCGCCCCGCATCAACTTTGATTGATAATCCCGTACGTCCTCATGCTCAAGCTGCAGCTATGTGGGCAGAACATAGAGAAAAAGTTCTAGCGGAAGCGAGAAACCTTCCTCAGCCATCTCTATGGAAAAAGGCGCAAGCCATTGATCCGCTTTTCTTTCGTTTCATCACGCCGATTGCCCTCATTGCATCCATCGTCTTCGCTGGGAATTTAGCTATTCCTCGCCTACAAAATACATTCAAGGCAGATTTTGGAACATTGGTTGGCGCTGATAACCTAATCGCGCAAGCTTGGGTCACGCCCCCTGCTTATACGGGCCACGCCCCTTTTGATGTATCGGCAAACCAAACTTTTAGTGCACCGGCAGGCTCAGAATTTACGATACGCGTTGAAACGCATGGTAAGCCCAAACTCAAACTGCATTATGGCAAAAAAACCAAATCTCTCCCGCTAAAACGCGGCGCAGATGGCACATATGAAACCAAACTCAAACTAGACCTTCAAAAAGAAGTCACCGCTGAAATACACTGGTGGGGAAAACGCGCAGCCTACGATATCAGTACAAATGCAGATCAATTCCCAACAATTACATTTGATGGCTACCCGAAAATTGATGACAATGACCGCACTGCCTTTGGTTGGAGCGCCCAAGATGATTATGGGATAACGGATGTGTCTCTTATCATTCGTCCAGCTAAGCCCAAAGCCGGCGAGGAAAACTTCACCGATACGATAAAACTGGATCTTCCGGGCATCGAGCCTCAAAAAGCCAAGAATAAAGCTGCCCTCAATCTGACGCGCCATAAATGGGCCGGCATACCTATCATTGCTTTTCTAAGAGTGAGTGATGCGGCGGGACAAAAAAGCGATTCACGCGAAGTTGCATTCACCCTCCCTCAAAAATTATTCCTGCAACCGATGGCAAGGGCAGCTATGGAAGTGCGGTCTGTCGTTTTGCGGGAATGGCAAGATTATGATGAAGCACCCACAGCCAATGCTGAAATCATGGACAATGGGCAAATATCGCCAATACCACCATCAAAATTAGAAAAAGCGCCCAAAGAGATTAAACGCGCCGCTATCATGCTGGATTCGCTAACCTATAAACCAGACACATATTTCAATGATCGTGTCATTTATCTTGGATTGCGTCAGGCCAAACACATCATCGCATCCGCAGAATCCAAACCGGAAGCTGATACTTCCGAAGGCATTTTATGGTCTGTCGCCATGCGTGCAGAATATGGCACCCTTGCTGATGCCGCCCGCGCACTGGAAGCTGCCAGAAAAGCCCTCGAAACGGCTTTGCGGGACGGTGCCTCTGAAGAAGACATCAAACGCCTAATGAAAGCGTATAAGCAAGCCGTCCAGAATTATGTCGATATGCGTCTTGCTGAAGCTTTAAGGCGCGGCATCGATCCTGCAGACCTTGATGGTGAAGCTCCCAACTCAATGAAACTTGGCGGCTCAGACTTAGAAAAAATGCTGAAAACACTGGAAGAGCTCACAGAAACAGGCGCGACCGAGCAAGCAAGACAATTATTGTCTGATATGAGCGATCTTCTGGAGGCGATGAAAAATCTACAACTCTCCAATTCCATGTCTGGCGACCCTTTGGGCAGTCAACAAAACCCAACATCCAAAGAATTAGAAAAACTCGCAGAAGAATTACGTGATCAGCGTGATTTAAATGATGACACATTGCAAAAACAACGCGAACAGCAAAACGCCACACCCGGTGAATCAGGGCAACCTTCAGCGCCCAATGGCAGTGGACCATCTCTCGAACAGCGCCAAAAAGAATTAGCAGAGAGACATCTCAACAGCCCCTCACTTTCAAATGAAAACGGTACGGGTTCAGAAAATGGCTCTCAATCATTTGGCTCAAATGGTGAAATCGAAGGTATGACAGGTGACTATCCTATGGATGAGGACGGCTACCGCCTTACACCTAAAGGAGATGCTGTAACCGCAGCTAAAGAAGCGCAACGCAAAGCGGCACAAGCTTTATCTGAAGGCGATTTAGAAACAGCAATGCGTCACCAAAAGGATGCAGAAAAAGCACTCACTCGCGCAGCCACTGAGATGGCTGCTGAAGCGGATAAGGCACGCGGCGAACAAGGCAATGGCACAGATTTAAATGAGGCACAGGATGCTTCTGACCCTCTAGGTCGACCAACAGGTAACGGCCTTATCGGCGATGGCGACGAAATCAAAGTGCCAGAAACAATGGACAGGCAACGCGCCTACGAAATCCTCGAAGAGCTACGCGAACGCTCATCAAAACAAGGTCTTAGTGATGATGAAATGGATTATCTTCTAAGATTGCTCAAACGCTTTTAACTGCTGAGTTTCTAGGGCTGGATTGGCCCAAAGTTGCCTAATATTAAAGCCTTAGTTTTCCAAAGGTTTGGTCATTTGCAACCAAATTAAGTATCCGCCTAAAACAAAATCTATACCAAAACACAATGGTGCCCACCATTCCGGAGCGGGTGTGTGTAATTGAAAAAAGAAATGGTATGTCGCGTCGAATAATCCATGACCGATCAAAAGCCATGCAATAAGTAAAACTGATTTTTTATACCCAATAAGGGCACCTACAATAAATATTGTTGCGAAAAAAATATTTATAATTTGAGTAAGTATATCACCGTTTTCAAAGGCAAAAACTATGTAAAATAAAGCGATTGCAATCAATGTCGATGTGTAGGTAGCTCGATCCCGATCAAGTCCAATTGCTCTTGCAATGAAGATCACAATCAATGTCAGCGTGATGCCAATTATAACCGGAATAAGCATTCTTACTTTCTTAGGCCTTCACCTGAAAGAATAACATCTAGCGCTAGACGAACGAACACCTAGAAGTGTTATCATTCAAAAGCTGACTATTCAGGCACCGCGCCTAGATATGACAATCCACGCCAATGTCCAGCATCATCCATACCATAACCGACAAGATAACGTGGCGGCGCATCATATGCCCAAGCATCCAACCCCGTTGGCGCAGCTTCGGGTTTTCTTGCAAACACACATGTGCGCACTTCTCTTGCGCCTTTAGCCATTAGGTGTGTACGTGCAAATTCGAGCGTACGTCCTGAATCAAACACATCATCGAGTATAAGTGCGCCGCGACCGGCAATGGACCTTTGAATATCAGCCCGCACAACCACACGCCCAGAACTTTCCCGCGCATCACGGTAGCTTTCCAACCAAAGCGCATCAAACCCAACATCAATACCGCGATCTGCTAGCGCTCTTAATAGATCAGATGCAAAAGGTGCAGCGCCTAAAAGAATAACAATCGCTGTCCAGGATTTACCTTCAAGCATGGGCACAAGCGTTTCTGCTGTTTGCTTTATGCGAGCGTCGATTTCTTCTTTTGTCAAAAGGACATCAAAATTAGGTATCTCAGTGGTGCTCATCAGTGGTTCCATGGTCAGCTGAGTTGCTGGCAGGCGTATCATGACTATCACCGTCATGGCTAGTTGCCTCATGGTCATTTACATCGTGCTCACCAGCAGCATCACCATGCTCTTCATTCGTCGAATGCGGCTCGCTATCTACAGGCGCTGAATAATGATCTTCAAACCCGTCAACGGCCTTTTGCGGACTTTCAAAATTTGCCTGAAGATCAAAACTATCCATGGGCGGAGATACGATATGCGCCGTAAAGCTTGATGTTTGTCCGGGCGCAACAACATTATCGAGCAAATTCACGCGCTCAACTTGCACAATTTCACCATGCTCATTGCGCAAGCTAATTCTTACAATCGGTGATGCCCGATGCCGATCAGAAATGTTGGAGGCAGACCCTGTAATCGTCAGAATCGGTGTTGTACCATCAAATGAGCGGTGCGCCGATAATTCACCAAACTCCAACCCAAAACGATTCACTTCCATGCCCATCATGGCATAGACAGATGCTGACTTGGGCCAGAACTCGACAACTTCCTGACGGTAATTCACAGCACCACTCGCCACACCAACAAATGTTATCCCAGAAATAACCCATGCTGCACTAGCTGCAAGAACACGATTGCGGCTACGACGCTTTGCTTGCTTTTCCCTAAGCTCGGCGTGCGGTCCAGACCGATTAGTGGCATTCTCAACTGCTTTTTGGCGTAGCCTCTCCACCTGAGAACGGGTTAAACCAGTATCTTCCTCTGATTGTGAAGCCGCTTCTAGAGTTTCTGGAGGTTTCGCATACCATGAATGATCACAAGCTGCGCAGCGCACATTGCGTCCAGAAGAGCCTAAAGCTGCCTCGGAAGTAAAATATCGTGTCTGACAAGACGGACAAATCAAAATCATAATGCTATCGAAAACACACTTTCAGTTAACAATGTCCAACCAATACCTGATATAGTCACATAAAATTGGAAACTTTTGGTAACCATGAAAAATATGTCTTTGGAAGAGCCTGCAGTGCAATTTGATCAAGTCAGCCTATCATATGGGCTAGATCAGGACGTTTTGACTCAGGTATCGATGGAATTACACGCTAGATCCTTCACCCTATTAACGGGACCATCTGGTGCAGGAAAAACAACGCTTTTGAAATTGGCCTATCTTGCCCTGCTGCCGACGTCGGGAAACATTTCCCTGTTTGGGGTAAATACCGGACGACTAAACCGCACAGGATTAGCCAAACTGCGCAGACGTGTCGGCGTTGTATTTCAGGAGTTTCGTCTACTCGATCATCTCACCGCCTATGAAAATGCAGCCTTGCCGCTTCGTGTCGTCGGCGAACCTGAAAAACACTATAGAGATGATGTCATTGAATTACTGCGCTGGGTCGGATTGGGTGACAGGCTAGATGCCCGCCCCGAAACATTATCTGGCGGCGAAAAACAACGTGTCGCTATCGCGCGTGCAATCGTTGGCAAGCCAGACCTCTTAATTGCGGACGAGCCAACTGGGAATGTCGACCCAGAAATGGGTGATCGTCTGCTACGATTGTTTCAGGAATTAAATAAGCGTTTGGGAACAACTGTTTTGATTGCCACACATGATCAGGATATGGTTAAAAATGCAGGCGCTGAAGTTTTGCGCCTCGCCGATGGAAGTGTCATGCATCAAGTAAGCAATAGGCCGAGTTTTACAATTTCATGAGTACATCCTCCCTCCTGCCTAAAGAAGATGCCCGCGACGCAGCTTTGTTTTTTGTTGTCTGCGCTTTGTGTTTTCTAGGAGCCTTAGCGGCCCTTTCAGCACGCGCGGCCTATTCTGCAGCAAATGACTGGACAAATGATGTCACCGGTCAAATCACGATCCGCGTCGAAGGCACACCGCTTCATTTGAAAAAAGCACTGGAAATCACCCGCCGTCAGAAAGGGATATCATCCGCTCGTGCACTGAATAAAAGCGATGCTGAAGAATTGCTCAGCCCATGGCTGGGTAAAAACGGTGTCCCTGATGGATTGCCTCTGCCCAAACTCATCGCCGCCGAAGCATTTGCAGGCGTCTCTGGTCTTGGTCCCAAACTAGAAGCCAGCTTTGCAGCCGAAAAAATCACGGCCACTGTAGATGATCATGTTGTCTGGTCTGAAGATGTACGCAAAGCAACAGATTCAGCGCGATTGGTTGCCCTTATCGCTGTGGCGCTTTTGGCAGCCACAGCAATCGCCGTGATTGCATTCGCAACGCATTCAGCCCTGTTAGCGCGTAAGGAAATCGTCAATGTCCTGCATTTATGCGGTGCAAAAGATAGCTATATTGCCGGCATGTTTGAACGACGATTTTTGGGACTTGGATTGCAAGCGGGCACTGTCGGCGCTGTTTTAGCACTTTGTTCCGCTGCTATACTTTTATATATGGCCAAACAATCGGACGGTCAGGTCTGGCTTCTGCCACAATTATCCTTATCGATGGTAGATGGGCTGATTCTTGGGCTAACACCTATCATTGCGGGACTATCCGCCATGATGGCTGCGCGCATCACTGTTATTCGCTCGCTCGCAGAATTAGTGTAATATAGGAACCCGACGAGACGCATGAAAAGTCTGACAAAGAAAATCAGGAATGCCTTTTTGGTATTTTGCCTATTTTTGATAGGTTATGACTTTGTGAGTTTTTCATATCGGGCCGCGCAATTGGCGACACCCCAATTTGACACGTCAAACCCACATGCGGTCATCGCTTTAACAGGCGGTAGCAATCGCATCGCTTTTGCTGCGGAAATTGCCAAAGACCAAAACCTTCCCCTTTTTATTTCTGGCGTTAATCGAGAAGCCAAGCCAGATGAAGTTGCCATTGCAGCCGGCGTTGATACAGCTTTCTTTGAATGCTGCACCACACTCGGATATAAGGCCCGCACAACCTATGAAAACGGTTTGGAAGTCGCCCAATGGTCCACGAAATCTGGATACACCAGACTCATAATCGTCACCTCAAATTACCATATGGAACGTGCGCTTCTAGAATTGGAACGTGCAATGCCAAACGTCACACTGACTGGATTGGCAGTTGCTTCCCCTGCGATTAAGGCGGACGCTTGGTGGACTGATATGCGTTCAGCAAAACGCATGGGTATTGAGTGGGTTAAATGGCGTATAATCAAAACACGCCGTCTTTTCCAATCCGGCTAACGCTTGCCAAGCCTGTAAAGCGTGAATAAGTGAAATACGAGACTAATAATCCAAAGAAAGACTTTCCACCATAATGTTCATCTGGTTGCGTTCATTTGCCTTCTATATCTGGCACTATCTTTCTATGGGTGTTCTGGGCGTCGTTTTTATTCCTGCTTTATTTTTACCGCAAAAAGCATCCATCGCTGCTGCACGTTCTTGGGCTAAGGCGACACGCTTTGGTTTACGTTTCTTTTGCGGCGTTCAAACAGAAATACGTGGCATTGAAAACATGCCCGATGGGGCCTGCCTCATCGCGTCTAAACATCAAAGCACTTATGATATATTGATGCCGTTTATTTATGCCAAAAATCCGGCATTTGTATTGAAGCGAGAGCTGTTCTTCTACCCAATTTTAGGCTGGTATGGTTGGCGCGCCGATATGATCCCAATCGACCGGGGTGGCTATGTAAAAACCCTCAAAAAAATGTTGGGGCGTGCCAAAGAAGAATCGCAACGCGGCAGACAAATTCTGATTTTCCCTGAAGGCACACGTCAAATTCCCGGTGCCACACCCGATTACAAATCAGGTGTGTACGCAATGTACAAAGAATTAAACGAGCCCTGCATTCCGGTTGCTTTGAACACAGGCACAATATGGCCACGCGGCAGCTTCATGCGCCGTCCGGGAAAGCTTGTTTTTGATATTCTCCCCGCCATAGAAGCAGGTCTTCCACGCAAGGAATTCATGCAAAGATTGCAAGACAATATAGAACCAGCATCCAATGCTTTACTTCAAGAACAACACTCCATACCCTCTAAATTAGATGAGGCTAAAAAAGAGGCACAAGCATAATGGAAGAGACAAAAACAAAAGGAAAATCAAAGTCCTTCATCATTTTGTTTTCCGCGATTGCTTTGGTCCTAATCGCTTATACAATCTATTGGTTTGTTGCTTCCAACGCTATTCACAAAGGTGTGCTCAACTGGATGCAAGAGCAACGCGCTGCCGGATACAGCATTGAGCATAGCGGCACCAAAGTGACTGGTTTTCCATATCGGTTCACACTTGAGATTGACAGTCCCATCCTATCAACACCCAACAAAGACTGGACATGGCAAGGCGAAAAACTTCTCATTGTCATGCAAACCTATAACTACAATCATTTCATAGGGTTTGCACCTGGACGCCACATTCTGACAGATGCAGAAAACGTAATCTACACCACTGACAGTTCTGGATTTCAGGCATCTTTTAGCCGTAAGGGCGAAAAGCTAAATCAAATATCTATCATCGCAAATTCATTGGTAACCAACACGTCTGCCAACGATAAATACACACTTACAGGCCCCAACCTGCATATCTCTCCCATGCCAGAAAGTCCCGACGATTTACGCATCTATGCAGGCTTTGACACGCTCACACTGTCAGACCCGGTCTCGGATGCAGAATATCTTGGCACTGAAATTGGCCCATTGAAAGCACGCATAGCAATCACTCAAGGTGTTAAAGCTTTAGAGCAAGGCGGCAATATTGTTCAGCTCGTAGATGAACTAGATCCAAGCCTTATGTCTCCACTAACAGAATTTAAATGGGGTGCTTTAGAGCTCAAAGCAAAAACTGACAGCATCAAAATCGACAATGCCCATAGACCAACAGGATTGGTCAATTTGCGCGTTGAGAATATCGCCAACTTAAAAGCTGCAATGCAAGCAGAAAACGCGTTAGATAAAAATCAAATACAAGCTCTAACGATCGCAGAAAACATGATGAAAAAAGAAGACGCATTCCTTCCTATTTCACTTCACCAAGGCAAGGTAAAAATCATGTTTCAGGATATCGCCGAAATAGACCCGCTTTATTAGACAGAAATATAAAACTTATCCGTCTATTCTGCTGGCGTATCATCTTCATCGCTACGGCGGCCAAAATTGGGAGCAGCTGTATCTTGTCCAGCATCAATCACGGATTTTCGAATAGACCGCGCCCGCGTAAACAGATCAAATAATTGATCACCATCTGACCAACGAATGGCCCGCTGCAATGCTGCGAGGTCTTCAGTAAATCGACCCAGTGTCTCTAAAACAGCTTCTTTATTGTTCAAAAACACATCACGCCACATTGTCGGATCAGAGGCTGCAATACGGGTAAAGTCTCGAAAACCACCCGCAGAGAATTTCACAACTTCGCCCTCAGTGACCTGTTCCATGTCTTCAGCTGTTGCACAAATATTATATGCAATTAGGTGAGGAAGGTGACTTGTGATAGCCAGCACCAAATCGTGACGCTTTGCACTCATAATCTCAACTGTGGACCCCAAAGCTTCCCAGAAACGCGACAGTTTTTGCACAGAAACTTGGTAGGAATCGCTCTGATCCTCCAGTGGAGTGAGGATACACCAACGCCCTGAAAACAATTTTGCAAACCCAGCATCGGGCCCTGAATGCTCAGTTCCAGCAATCGGATGCCCCGCAATCACATGCACATGCGCCGGACTCACAGCGACCATGTCATTGAGTGCACTTTCCTTCACAGAGCCTACATCTGTTAAAATAGCCCCTTCTTTCAAGAAAGGCGCAGCTGCTTGCGCGGCGGCTCCCAAAACACCAACCGGCGTACACAGAACAACAAGATCAGCTCCCGTACAAGCTGCTTCAATTGTATCAGACACGTCGCCCAACCCAATTTTCGCAGCACGCGCGCGAACAGCTTCATTCGCATCATAAATGCGGATAGTTTTAGCCACGCCGCTTGCTTCACTCGCGCGGGCTATAGACGAGCCTATAAGGCCAGCCCCAATTATTGTGATGGTGTCAAATATTGGATTTGATATTTTTGTAATCATGATGCTGCCAGAAATTCTTCTAGGCCCAAAAGCACAGCATCCACACTGTCGGCGCTGCCAACAGAAATACGCAAGCAATGGGGAAGTTTATAGCTTACCATCGCACGCACAGACACGCCTTTTGTATCCAAGAATTTCGCGGCTTCAACGGCGGACTGCCCTAATTTTTCAGGGAATTTTGCTAGAATAAAATTGGCAACACTAGGCACTGGATCAAGCCCAAGTTTCTCAAGCCCCGCAAATAAACGTTCACGTTGTTCATTATTGTGAGCCAAAGATGTCTCTAAAAATGCCTGATCCTGAATCGCCGCAATTCCTGCTAGCTGCGCTGTCTCTGAAACATTGAACGGACCACGCACGCGGTGCAACGCATCGATAATGTGCGCTGGTGCATACGCCCAACCAAGCCGGAGCGCAGCCAAGCCATATATCTTTGAAAATGTACGTGTCATCACAACATTTTCAAACTCTGAGACAAGCTCTATCCCAGCCGCATAATCATTCGCCCGCACATATTCAGCATACGCACCATCAAGCACTAAAATGACATGGCTAGGTAGCCCCGCATGTAATCTGCGCACTTCTTCAAAGGAGATATATGTGCCTGTTGGATTATTCGGGTTCGCTATAAAAACGATTTTTGTTTTCTCAGTGACGCAATCCAAAATCGCATCAACATCCGTGTGTAATTGTTTTTCTGGTGCACTTTTCGTAATCGCTCCAGCTTGTTGAGCCACAAGTTCATACACAAGAAAGCCGTGCGTTGACTGAATAATCTCATCACCTTTTTCCAGATAAGCTTTACCTAGCATCTGAAAAATTTCATCTGATCCTGCACCGCAAATAATTCTATTTGCATCAAGCCCATAGCGCTCCGCTATCGCTTCGCGAAGCCGTGTCGCATTACCATCAGGGTAAACTTCAAGATGCGATGTTGCCTCTTCCACCGCACGTCTAGCAGCAGGCGACGCACCTAATGGGTTTTCATTAGAAGCAAGCTTAAATACACGTCCAGTGCTTGGAGAAGGCGCATGACCCGGCACATATGGCGATATGTCCAAGATTTGCGGCAATGGCTCTGGGCGCTGCTTCTTCGTCATCATTCTTGCTTTCACAATTGGGATTTTCACATCTTGTGAATTGAAAATCTCATCGGACTTCATCAGGGTTTAAGGCTTTAAGCCTCAAGGACGTGGTAACACGCCTATTATCTGTAGTCCGTCTAACCCAGCTTGGCGTGCTTCAGCAAGTCGAGAATCGTCCTCTGTGATATATCCGGATAATTTAATAAGCGCCAAAGACCGCACGCGGGCAACAACTTCTCCCGGCATATCGAGATTTCTCAAGATACGATGCGCATCATGAATATCATCATGTGCAATTGCATACATATCGTCAGCACCAGAGGGTGACAATTCTTTGCGCGCCACAATTGCGGTTTCTAAAGGTTGAGCATTTTCACCTGGCAAGTTTGGCCAACCTGATAATATTTTTAACCCTGAAAACCGACTTTCATTCATCATAGGCCACCATTGACCGCCACCAGCTAGTTCCGGCCAAGGTAAACACGCAACCACGCCAGTTTCTTCCGCAACTGCTTCCAATGCTTCTCTCGGATCAACGGCGCTCGTCAGGTTCGCGGCATATCCAAAGAAACCACGTGCAGCTGCAACAAGCCGTGTTGCGTCCCCTCCCGCATACCGCACGGCTTTCACACCCTGATACACCACACATTCACCGATAAAGGCACGACAGAATCGCGCAACGGCATCAATGGACACGTCATCAGGAGCTTCTTCAATGAGGCGGCGCACAAGTGCAGCATCAGCCGCCAGATCAGCCGATATTTCAGTATCATCGACCCTTTTAGCCTCTTTCAGCGCGCTAATGGCCCGCAAGCGACGAATAAACGCTTCATTTAGCGCTTTATCTGCAGACTCAATTTCCGCTCGAATAAATTCTTCATTCATCAGCCTGCTCCCACGGGTCGATTGCCGAGATCTATATAAACTAGAACACGCTCGTAAGTTTTACCAATACCCAATACACTATACCAACAGTATGAAGGCGATATTTCGGATTATTGCTAAATTCCCCGCGCAAGGGAAACTAAGCAACTGGAATTTCAGATTTGGAAGAGGTCGTAAACACAGCCAATACAGCATCCACGGAAAGGGCTTTACGAAGGCCTTCTCGCAGTTTTTCCTGACGCATAATACGCGATACTTTAGCCAATGCCCTTAAGTGTTCAACACCAGCCTCTTTGGGGGCAAGCAATAAGAATACAAGATCACAATCTCGTTCATCAATCGCTTCAAAATCGACTCCCTCTACAAGCCGCGCAAAAGCACCAATTGGTTTTTTCAAACCGGCAATGCGGGCGTGAGGGATAGCCACCCCCTCGCCCACACCAGTAGACCCAAGACGTTCTCTTTCCATCACAGCGGAAAAGATCTCATTTCCATCGAGACCTGTTTCTTTTGCAATGATTTCTGCCAATTCAGAAATAACGAGTTTTCGACTTCCCCATTTTGCGCGTGGTGCAATAGTTTCGGGATGAAGCAAATCCAGAACGTCAGTCATTCAATAATATTCTCGTCCATTACTTTCGGAAATACTTAGCCGATCGGATAGCAGATATCGCTAAGCGACACCCGGATCAACCCACCCCACATTCCCATCAGTCCGGCGGAACACCATATTCAAAGCGCCATGAGACGCATTTCTGAACATAATCGCTGGAGAATCAGTCAATTCCAGCTGCATCACTGCCATAGAAACAGTCATTGTTTTTAATTTTGTATCAGTCTCAGCAATGATTGCTGGTGCTGTTCCAAGCGACGCCATGTCGTCTTCTTCATCATCACTGGACGCAATAACGCGCTCCATCACGGCCTCAACAGGCAGTGTATCCTTGTTATTTTTATGATGATCTTTGAGACGCCTATGATATCGGCGTACGCGTTTTTCAATCTTTTCTAGAGCGGCCTCAAAGGCAATGTGCGCATCTGCGCCTTCGCCATGTGCCTGCAATGTAACACCGGAGGGTAAGTGCACCGAGCAATCGACTTCAAACGGACGTCCAGGCTTTGAAACAAAAACTGATGCTTCGCCTGCACGGTCGAAATACTTTGATACGCTTCCTTCAAGACCTGCAGTGATGTGCTCTTTAAGTGCATCACCAAGTTTGATTTGTTTTCCAGCGATTTCAATTTGCATGTGGGGTCTCCAATTATACGAAAAACAAGTCTGACGAGATACGTCAGACGCCCCTGAGGCTGAAAGCCATCATGCACCGCGACAAATCTACGGTGAAGACGGCCAGACCCGTCTCAGTTCGTATAGTGAAGCACATTATGCCGAGCGGGCCAAGATCCTTCTGCGCTCAACTGATGAGGGAATTCGCAAAGATTCCCGATATTTAGCAACTGTTCGTCTTGCAATGTCGATTCCGTGGGCACGAAGACGCTCAACAATCTGATCATCTGACAATACAGCATCTGAAGCTTCATCATCAATCATCGCTTTAATCCGATATCGGACAGCTTCTGCTGAATGCGCTTCACCGCCACGGATCGCAGGAATTGAAGCCGAGAAGAAATATTTCAACTCAAAAACACCACGCGGCGTCGACATGAATTTATTAGAAGTCACGCGCGAAATTGTTGATTCATGCATATCAACAGCATCTGCAACTGCTTTAAGGTTTAAAGGTCTCAACGCCTGAACACCGCGAACAAAAAATCCATCTTGCTGACGAATAATTTCTTGAGACACTTTCAAAATAGTCCGAGCACGTTGATCCAAACTTTTAATCAACCAGTTTGCATTTGCATGACATTCGGACACGAATTCTTTTTCATCTTCAGTTCGCGTAACATTATTCACTTCAGCATAATAAGTGCGATCCAGAAGCACTTTCGGCAATGTGTCTGAGTTTAATTCAACGGCAAACATTCCATTGCTCATCTCTCGCACAAACACATCCGGTACCACTGTTGGCGCTGCATCCCCCGCATAACCAGCCGCCGGACGCGGCGATAAATCCCGCAATTCAGTTAGCATATCCGAGAGGTCTTCACGATCCACGCCGCAAATTTCAGCCAAACCTTTGAGGTTTCCCTTGGCAATCATTTGCAAATTATCCAGCATAGCCGCCATGGCCGGATCAAATCGGTTTTTCTCTTTAAGCTGAATAGCCAAACAATCTTCTAGGCTTTTCGCAAAAACACCTGTTGGCTCAAATCCCTGACAAACACCAAGAACCCGCTCAATATGCGCTATGTCTGTTCCAAGCGTTTCCGCAATTTCTGCAGGCTCTGTCCGCATATACCCAACTTCATCGAGTTCATCGATTAATCGTTGTGCAACGAATTGATCTACGCCTTGAAGACCAGACATTTTCAACTGATCTTCTAAATGCGAACGCAGTGTGACTTCTTCACAAAGATTGCTTTCAAAATCATAATCATCACCGCCGCCAGAACTGCTTCCACCTTTACCAGTACCGGACCAGTCGACAGATGCAGATGGACCACTCGCGCCGTCAGGTTGAACTTGTTCAGACGGGGAATCTGCTTCAAACGCGTCTTCGCGGGGTGCATCAAGATTATTTTGTGCTTCACCTGCACCAAGATCTAGCTCAGTTGCAGAATTGCTCTCAACAGCTTCTGTTTTAGGAGAATTATCTTCAGATCCATCCCCTTTTTGAATCAGAGGATTTTTTTCGATCTCGGCTTCGACATATTCGGCGAGTTCGATATTGGATAATTGCAGCAATTTAATAGCTTGCTGCAATTGTGGTGTCATGACCAGTGATTGGCCCTGACGCATTTGTAAACGTTGAGAAATAGCCATACGCGCCCCCCTAGGCCGCGAACCGGTCCCCAAGATAGACCCGACGCACATCTTTGTTCGCCAGAATTTCTTCTGGTTGACCTTCAAAGAGCACTTCACCTTCATAAATAATGGAGGCGCGATCAACAATATCCAGCATTTCACGAACTTGGTGATCCGTAATCAGCACGCCTAAACCGCGTTGCTTCAAATATCGAACCAAATCCGAAATATCAGATACTGCTAATGGGTCGATCCCGGCGAAGGGTTCGTCCAGCAAAATAAAACTTGGCCGGGAAGCAAGTGCACGCGCAATCTCAACACGGCGGCGTTCACCACCGGAAAGAGAATTCGCACTTTGGTCTCTAAGATGAGCCACATTCAATTCATCCATCAAAGATGCCACTAATTCATGGCGTTTCTCTTTGGATTTTTCTGTGAGTTCAGCAACACTCATGATGTTTTGTTCAACAGTCATGCCTCGGAAAATCGAATTTTCCTGAGGAAGGTAACCGACGCCAAGGCGTGCACGTTGGTACATCGGCAACGCTGTCACATCCTCTCCATCAATTTCCACACGTCCGTTATCCACAGCGATGAGTCCCATTATCATATAGAAACAGGTGGTTTTACCCGCCCCGTTCGGCCCTAACAGACCAACTATTTCACCGCGCTGAAGAGAAAGAGAAACATCTTTAACCACGCTCCGCCCTTTAAAGGACTTCGCGATGTTTAATGCTTGAAGGCCACCCTTGCCTTCTTCCCCTTCAGTACTCGATTGAATAATCGTCTGTTCGGTCATTAGAACTCAACACCATTAAAATCAGGTTAGAACTTGTCTACAAATCTTCGTAGACATGATTAATTTATTGAATCGGTGGTTCACCGACACTCTCAAACACAGATGTCACACGACCACCAAGGCCGCCTCCATCCATATTGTAACGTCCTTTAGGAATATCAATCACGAGATGTGCCCCCGCAATGACACCTTCAGCATTGGTCACAAGTACGTTGCCAGACAGCGTAATACGCTCTTTTTCCGCATTATATACGCCGCGTTCAGCTTTTACTTTTTCAACAGGCGTAATGTAGTATACTTCACCTGTTGCAATTATTTCCTTCAAGGCACCAATAGATCCGGTTGCCGCAGCAGCACGCTCTTTCTGGCTTTCTTTGCTCCAATAGCTCACAACAACTTTGTTTGCACGAATACGCGATTGCCCCTGAATAACATCAACATTACCTTGGTAAATCGCTTCATGTTTTACATCATCAAGCTCAAATCTATCGGCAGTTATTTCAATTGGTCCACGTGAATTACCCAATTGAGCATGCGCAGCCGGCACGAGCATAGTTATGATCGCAACAAATACAGGCGCTACCTGTTTGAATTTAAACATGTTCAACTTCCTCATGACTGCACAACTTTACTATATCGTTTAACATCTCAATTGTCGCCCTCTTCATCAGGGTCAACACTTACAATTTGAGTCCACACATTCCCAATCAAGATAGTGCGTTTCCCGCCATCCACAACTTCATAGCTGTCAGCTCGGAATTCCCCCAAGGGACCTTCACCCCGCAATGGAGTAGACCCCACCACTCGGTTTTCACTTATAAACACAACAGCGCTGTCTGTTGTTAACTCATAGTCGGAGGCATCTACAAAATGCACGTTATCCGTCAGGGTCAGCATTTCCTTACCCTTGTCATAGACACCTGTTCGTGCCCGAACGACGCCGCCAAGTCCGTCTTCAAGAACTGGCTGCTGCAAATCCACAACATCCAATTCATCAATACGTCTCTGGGCTGTTCCGGCTGTCAAGGTGAATGCATTCCCGTTTTCATCTCGCCCGGAAAAGCGAGGGTTTAGCATCGTCACACCATTTACAGAGTTTTCTTGAATCGATGCTCCGGACGTAAACGCATGCACAACCACAGGGCCAATCAACCACCCCGCCGAAATTGCGATACCAGCCATGAACAACATACGCAAAAGCCCAACAAGACTAGAACGAAAGCGCGCTTGAGTCAGAGTCGTGACCCGCCTTGGCTCCCATAATTGCATCTTGTTTTGAGTAATTGCGTTCAAAGTCTGCCTCAAGTGTCACAGTATTGTTGAGATTGTGCACATAGCTTATGGACAAAACAGTGTCTGTACTATGGCTTTGCTGCTCTAATTTTTAACTATGCGCAAAAATGTCAGTTTCTGGCCATCCAGCCAAATCCAAATCTGCTCGCTTAGGAAGGAAATCAAAACACGCCTGCGCCAATTCCATCCGCCCTTCACGTTCAAGCATAAGGATGAGTTTCTCGCGAATTTCATGAAGATAAAGCACATCAGAAGCCGCATAGGCGAGCTGCGCCTCACTAAGTGAATCTGCTCCCCAATCTGAAGATTGCTGCGCTTTGGACATATCAGCCCCAACCAATTCGCGGCTCACATCTTTTAGACCGTGACGATCCGTATAAGTGCGCGCCAATTTGGAAGCGATTTTAGTACAGAATATTGGGGCACATTCTATACCCAGCCATTTTTTCATCATCGCCACATCAAAGCGTGCAAAGTGGAAAATCTTCAACACTTTAGTATCTGACATAAGTGCTTTTAAATTTGGGCAATCAAAGGTTTTACGGTCCAACCGAACAACATGCTCATCACCTGTGCCGTCAGATAGTTGCACGACACACAATTGATCTCGGTGAAATTCCAACCCCATGGCTTCTGTATCAACAGCAAGAATGGCACCTAGCTTTAAACCATTGGGCAGATCACCTTCATGATATTTAATCGCCATCTTCATTCCTTCACTATATATTACACCATGCGACAAGCATTTAACGTAGATATGAAGGGTTTGCCCATAGGTGCAACCCTATTTACCTCTATTGCGTGCATATGATTTGGAAACGGGGCAAAAAACCCACACTTGGGACCAGACTTGAAACGCAGGAATCAACTAAACCGGCTGGGCGGTGCTGTGGAAGCGCGTTCTATCAATGTATATTCCAGCCACTCATACTGCTTTTTCGTAACAACCGATTCGTCGTCTTTTGGAAAAATAATCTGATCCAGACATTCCACCGCATACGCACCAATCTCAGACACAGGTTGGTGGATAGTTGTCAGATGTGGCCAGATACTTGTAGCGATGGGAGAATCATCAAATCCGGCAACTGACAAATCACCCGGCAACATTAAACCTTGACGCGACCCCGCCCCAATAACGCCAGCTGCCATATCATCATTTGCTGCAAACACAGCCGTTGGACGTGGATCAAAAGTCAACATACGTTCGGCTGCTTCCATACCGGACAGATAGGTAAAATCACCCTGCTCGACCATTAATGGATTAACTTCCAGATTGGCCGCCTCCATCGCATCACAAAAGCCTTTATATCTAAGCAAACTGCCAGCCTGATCCTGACGCCCCTTAATAAAGCCAATCCGCGTGTGGCCCAGATCAATTAGTTTTTGCGTGATCGCACGTGCAGCCGCCCGGTTATCTATCCCTAGCTCAAAAGAGTGAGGCAGTTTTTTTCTACGGCCTCCAACGCCACCTGTTGTAAAGACGGCTGGAATTTTTTCTTTTGCGATAATGTCACGCGTTGCTTTTTCATCTCCCATTGGAGACGGCAAAATAATCCCATCCCATTGAGTGCGGTATTGTTGCGCCAGCATGTCCGCCGTCAAATCTTCACTCGCACGAATAACAACCAATTGATGGCCCAAGCGCCCTGCCTTTTCGACAGCGCCTAGCAAAAGTTCACCAAGATACGAACTGGATGGATTTCCGTATAGCAAACAAATGCGGGCAACTTTCGCGCCTGCCAACCGTCTCGCACCGATATTGGGACGGTATTTTAATTTTCGAATAGATTCTTGCACAGATATGCGAGTGGACTCACGTACACTAATCTCACCATTGATCACGCGAGACACCGTCATGGGTGATACACCAGCGTCTTTTGCAACATCAGACAATGTTATTGATTTTGAGCGTGTCCGATCAGATGCCAAAAAGATTTCCCCAACTATCCCTGCATTTAAAAAGCGTAGGGTTGAAATTCATATATATTGTCCACTTATGCGAAATCACGTGCAAATCACAAGAAGATATCTATTTAAACGCGCGAACCACACTCTGTGAAGCCAATGAGTGTGTGTTCTATGCCACTAACACCTTCTTTACATGATAAAAAACGCAGCAATTCGCCTAACAAATACGTTTTGCGCAATTTTTAGTCCTTCTACAGGCTTAAAATTCAATGCTTACAAAATGTTCACGAGCGCCAGATTCTTCAGCAAATAGCGGGGTTTATCGTGTTTAGATTAGGTTTCAGCCTTAGCTTACTGATTTTTCACATGAAACTTCTTCGAAAATGCGGCAATAAGCACTTACCGTTAACGGGAGGACATTTTAGGACAGCAAATCTATTCGTTAGATACGGGAACCAAAACAACGACTCAATCGTTTCATTCAACAGCTAAACACACACTATCAACCGGTCCTCACCTCCTCAAACGGCTCAAAAATATTTCGAACTGCTAACTTCACCAAATGATCAAATCCAATCATTTGAACGCCCGCAACACGATCTAAAGGTTAACAAAAGCTTAATGTCGCGCCCATCCGTCACTTTACTTCTATCTTGGATGATTATTTCCATCGCGTCCTGTCTGCCTGCGAGTTCCGCTCCCGCGAACACGCCGGACGTGGTTGCGCCGGCAAATACGCCATTTTCGTTTGATCTTTTATCTCAAGTCATGGAATCGCGTTCGAAAGCGCCATATCAAGCGCCGTCTCGGGATGAACTACCCGAATTATTGAGCAGCATGACATATGACGAGCACCGCGCTATCCGTCACAATCCTGAAAAAGCCTACTGGAAAGACCAGTCTACATTTGAAATGCAAGCTTTTCATCTTGGTGGTATTTTCTGGGAAACAGTGCGCGTTTATGAAATCAAGGATGACAAAGTTGCACCAGTTGGGTTTAGCTCGAGCGACTTTATTTACAGGCCGCCTCTAGACCCTGCAAATTTTGAAAACTTCGTTATGCCAGGTGTTGCTGGTTTTAGGCTGGCCTATCCCCTCAACAATCCAGATTATAAAGACGAACTGGTTTCTTTTATCGGTGCAAGTTATTTTCGTGCTCTAGGTGAAGGCAGTTTATATGGGCTTTCAGCACGTGGACTTTCCGTAAACACAGCAACTGCTGCTGGTGAAGAATTTCCCCGTTTTTCAGATTTTTACATCGAAACACCTGAAGAAGATGCCACAAGCATTACGGTATACGCAGCCCTCGACAGTAAATCAGTCACGGGTGCCTATAAATTTGTGATCACACCCGGCCCAGACACAATTATGGATGTCACCGCACGGCTTTACTTCCGTGATGATGTCGCCCGCCTTGGTGTGGCTCCACTGACCAGCATGTATTTATATTCGGACTCAAATCACCGGTTTGATGATTATCGCGGTCGTGTACATGACAGTGATGGCCTAAAGATCATTCGTGAGAATGGCGACGAATTATGGCGCAACCTAAATAACCCGCAAAAACTGGCCAATTCCTATTTTACGGAAACAAACCCAAAAGCTTTTGGTTTGATGCAGCGAAACCGCGACTTTGATATGTATCAGGACGCTGAGGCCCATTATGAACGCCGCCCATCTTTATTGGTGGAGCCCAAAGGCGAATGGGGAAAAGGACAAATTTCACTTGTTGAAATCCCAACAGATCTTGAAATCAACGACAATATCGTTGCCTTCTGGACACCAGCGGATGCCCCTAAAGCAGGCGACTTTAGAGAATATGAATACCGCCTTAGCTGGGGAGATGTTGAACGCCCCAATCATGAACAAGATGTAACCCAATTGGGCAATTCTGACACAATTTCGCCTGACAATTCAGATACTAAAGAGTTCGCTCGAGTTATCGGTCTTAGAGGTGGAATGGGTGGAGTATCCGGCACAGTTGGTAAAAATACACTACGTAAATTCGTCGTTGATTTTGAAGGGGGAGCTTTAGAAAACCTTCCTGAAGGCAGCGATGTAAAATCAGTAATTAATATTAGTCGAGGTCAGCTCGTACACTCATCATTGTCTCGTATAGGCGATAGCAATGTATGGCGCTTGGTACTCGATGCACGAACAGATTCAGATGCACCTATGGAGCTCAATGCTTTCCTCGAAAATGGAAATGAGCGCCTTTCTGAAATTTGGCTTTATCAATGGAGATCAGGCGATGAAAAACCATACTAATAAAATGAACTCAGTTTCTAAAAACACAATGCGCGGCCTTCCAAACGCACCTATGGCTATGCCAGCTCAATCACTAGAACGTCGTCGTGAGCGTCGTACATCATCTGTACTTCCTTTTGCTGCCCGTTTAGCAACTAAGTAAAGACAAACGAGATGCAATTTCGTATGTATCAGCTTCTATTAGAGCCTTAGACCTATTCTCTAAGGCATGAAGCTGTAAGGTTGCTTTATGTTATTTATCAGCCGTTTCATATCAATTGCATATGCATTGCTTATTGCCATCAGCGCGACGCAGCTTTCTGCACAAGTGTTTTTTGCTGATGGTAAGGACATATTAGATTATGTTCGTATCGCGCTTCTTGCAATTTCTTCAGCGTGGATAGCATGGGGCGGTTCAATGGCATTGGGCGGCCTATTGTTCCAAAATAATGGCTCCAAAAACGCACCGCAAACATTATTATTAAAACCCGAAAACCGTACGGCCATTCTAGTACCTGTCTACAATGAAGATCCGTCCAAAACATTCTCCCATATCGCCGCTATGGTCCAATCTTTGGAAATTGCGGAAGCTGGACGCTTTTTTGATTTCGCAATTTTGTCAGATACCAATCAGCCGGACGTGATCGCAACAGAAGAACAATGGTTCGACAGACTTTCCACAGAATGTCAAAACAAGAGCAACATTTTCTATAGACGACGTGACAACAATGTTGGCAAAAAAGCAGGAAATATTGAAGATTTCATCCGCACTTCAGGCGCAGCATATGAATACCTAATCATTCTAGACGCGGACAGCCTTATGGAGGGGGACACGCTGATTGAGATGGTCAACCGCATGGAATCCGACCCTGAAATCGGACTATTCCAGACACTCCCAAAAGTCATTCGCGCGCGTACTTGGTTTGGTCGCTCTATTCAATTTGCCGCCAATTATTTCTCACCTTCATTTGCGCGTGGACTCGCCAGCACGCAGGGGACTGAAGGGCCATTCTGGGGACATAACGCAATTGTGCGCACACACGCATTTGCGACAAGTTGTGGCCTGCCAGCTTTGAAAGGAAAACCTCCTTTTGGCGGCCATATCCTCAGCCATGATTATGTCGAAGCAGCACTATTATCTCGCGCAGGTTGGAAAGTCATCGTAGATCCCGAATTGCAAGGATCTTATGAAGAAGGCCCTGAAAACATAATAGATTTTGCCAAGCGCGACCGTCGCTGGTGCCAAGGAAACCTTCAACATACACGCCTTGTCGGTGCACCGGGCCTGACGACTTGGTGTCGTTTTACTTTCACTCAAGGCATTATGGCTTATCTTGCCTCTCCGCTTTGGGCCTTATTTATAATCGCCTCTATTATTGCGCCTACTTTGGTAGAGACAACGACAAATTATTTCCCCAATCCCGGCCAGCATCCTGTCTTTCCGGTCTCAGCTCAAACGCAGGCTTTTACCCTCATTATAGGTGTATTGGTATTGCTAATCGGGCCTAAATTCCTAATCGTTTTGCGTGGTTTACTTACCGGTGAAAACAGAAATTTTGGCGGCAGCCTCATCGCGCTTTGGAGCACATTTGTCGAGATTATATGGTCTTCAATATTTGCGCCGATTATGCTGATGTTCCAAACCCGCGCCTTCCTAGAAATCGTTCTAGGAAAAGATGGCGGATGGCCAGCTTCTAACAGAGAAGCCGACACTGTAGGTCTGAAGGAAAGCTTTCAAGCTTCATGGTGGATAACACTATCTGGTCTCGCCATTATGACATCTTGCTGGTTTCTAGCACCGCAACTGATTTACTGGTTTATGCCTATCGCTGTGCCGCAAATATTTTCTTCGATACTCATCACACTGTCATCGTCTCAAATGAGTGGTAAAATCAGTGCCTTAATGGGCATCTTCTGGACGCCAATGGAATATGCACCTTCTGATGTGATGCAGATTCAAACATCTATTTTGACCCGATGGCTGGAAGAAACTGACAGCAATTCACCTGATGAAACTCAAACGTCTGATCAAAATTCGCTAAATATAGATAAGCCATCTCATGCATAACTCAGCATCAGCGAATGCTGCACCACCGCTCCCTCCAGCTTCAAAACCTATGCGGGACAGACGTCTGGATGTGTTTCGTGGATTTGCGGTCCTCACGATTTTTATCAACCACGTACCCGGCAACGCCTTTGAAGCTTTCACCTCCAGAAACTGGGGATTTTCTGACGCCGCAGAAGCTTTTGTCCTCATGTCCGGCATTGCAGTTGGACTAGCCTATACGGGCACATTCCAGCGCGGTGAATTCAAAAGCGGACTGGAAAAAATGTGGGCGCGCGCCTTCAAACTCTATTGGGTTCATTTACTTGTTTTTGCAGCTTGCCTTGCCATTCTTGCTGTTACAATCAGCGTTTTCGGCGCTGAAAAAATGATCCGCGCAGTCTCCCTACAACCACTTATAGATCACCCCATACTCGCATCTATAGGCGTTCCTCTACTGACCTATCAAATAGGCTATGTGAACATCTTACCTCTGTATATGATGCTGCTATTAATGGCTCCGGCATTCTTGTGGTTAGGCGTTAGAAACCGTTGGTTGCTTTTGCTTATTTCAGGCTTGATCTGGTTTGCTCTGCATATCCTGTTTTATGAGCGTATTTACATAAACATGCCCAACTGGCCTCATAATGGCAGATGGTTTCTAAACCCGTTTGCGTGGCAATTTATATTTGTCATTGGAATTCTAGGCGGCATGAGCGCAAAAACAGGCAAACGCATAGCACCATTCCATCCTGTTTTATATGTTCTAGCCCTTACCTATGCTTTGTTTTCTTTCTACTGGATTCAGCAAAGAATGGGTGCATTACCCTTCAATGATGAGCTTCCGAGAATCATGAAGGACTTCAACAAAGCCTATCTATCTCTGCCGCGCCTATTGCATGTATTATCGCTGACATACCTTGTCATAAACACGAAATGGCCAAGCTGGATTTCTACATCCAATTTATGGAACGCCGTCGAGCTAATGGGAAAACACGGCTTGCCTGTTTTTGCTGTTGGAACTGTATTATCCATTTTTCTTCAATGCTTTAGAGCCGTTATCCCTCCAACTCTCTGGATGGACATTATTCTGTTTGGAGCCGGCATCTACATTCAATATCGCGTTGCTGTGTTTGCCAGCAACAATAAGAAACGCGAAATTCAGCGGGCAAAAAACCTAGAAACAAAACCTGTTACTAAGATAGACAATGCAAATGGCTTAGTTGGATAAAGCCGCTTCTCTATTTAATGCAATGGCTCTGTGTTCAGCGAGACTTTCTTCCATTGCATCAATCGTTGCTTTGCTGGAGATAAGCATATCTTTGATGATACTGACTAATTCTTCCTTTTGTCCTGAGCCTGCTGTCTTTTCTAAAACCAATGCATGATCAGCCGCGCGTTTTGCACCTGCACTTAGACACATGGATTTATAAGCATGCGCCGTGCTCGCAATCATTTTCACATCCAACTCAGGTTCAAGGCTTAGCTTTTCAAGCTCTTCCAGTGAGGCAGGCGCGGTGGATACAAACATACCCCATACTTTTTCTTGCAAATTTCCACCCGAAGAAGACGATAATTGCTCAAACATATCGAGCGTTGATTGCTCAAATAAAGGAGCCTCACCTCCACTTGTTAGTTCAACAACATCAGGTTCTACATTCACCCTACTGCCACCTTCTTTTGATGCAGCGACAAAAGCTGAAAGCGTGGAAACCAGACGTTCAATTGTGAAAGGTTTATACAAACACTCATCCATACCGACATCTTTCCAATGATCGGCACCTAAACCTTGCACTTGAGCTGTCAGCCCAACAATTGGCAAACGTTTCTCTTTGCCACGCGCGTCTTCACCAGCACGAATACGACGCGTTGCTTCAAAACCATCCATGACTGGCATAGACCCGTCCATAAACACAATGTCGTACTTGTTGCTTTTGTCGTTCACCATCTCAAGCGCTTCTTGTCCATTTTCAGCAAAATCGACAGTCACGCTCAATGTCGAGAGCGCCTCCCGCAAGACTTCTCGGTTTACGGCATTATCGTCAGCAGCAAGAACATGCACACCTTCAAACTGGGCATGACTTTGTTCAGCAGTATTATCACTCAATGCAGCAGCGCCACGGAAATTTGAGGAAACGGCACGCGACACCAAATCCGCAATAGCGCGTCGCCCAGTTGGTTGAGGTAAAATATCCACCACATACCCATCGCTTACCAAAGTATCAGCCTGCATATCCCCAACATCAGACAGACAGACAAAATTCAAACGATTGAAAATACGCCCTTCTGGGTCAGCGATTTTTTTGATCAAGTTCGAAGGTGCAATCACCGTCGTTTTATCTTCTAAGTCATTCCATTCTATGAGATTTATATCTTTTATCGAAACTGCCGCACCTGCGTCATACAAGCTTTTGGCTAAGCCGCGAGATGCTATACGCGTCGACACTTTAGAAGATTTATGGGAATCATAGCCAATCACGAATACTGGCTTGTCCTCTGTTAGGCTTTTCGCCATGGCGAATGTTTCAACAATAGGAAAGTCAGCAATAGCGGTGAAACAACTTCCCTTACCTTCAGCAGATGCAACTTTCACATCCCCGCCCATAGCATGCATTAATCGTTTACATACCGCCAAGCCAAGGCCCGTTCCGCCAAATTTACGCGTTGTGCTTTGATCTGCCTGAGAAAAAGCTTCAAATATCTGATCCAGACGGTCCGCCGGAATACCTATCCCAGTGTCAATCACATCAATGCGCAATCTAACGCGCTGACCATTTTTATTGAGCCGCCCATCCACCCGAATTTCCACACCACCTTTTTCAGTGAATTTCAGAGCGTTATTCACCAAATTCGTCACAACCTGATTCAGGCGCGTAACATCTCCCAGAATGCGCTGAGGCGTGTTGGGCGATATATATGTAGCTATTTCTACATTATTGGATCGAGCTTTTTCCCAAAAAAGACACGCAATATCTTCAACCATTGCGTCCGGTTCAAATGGAGCTGTCTCCAGATCCAATTTACCGCTCTCAATTTTAGAAAGGTCCAAAATGTCATTTATAATCGTCAGCAGGCTTTTACCCGAACGCGATATAATCTCGGCATATCGCCTGTGCCGCATAGATAGATTCGCCGCTGACAACATCTCCGCCATAACAAGCAGGCCATTCATGGGCGTTCTAATCTCGTGGCTCATCGTCGCTAGAAAGTCAGACTTTGCCGCATTTGCAGCCTCAGCGTCTTCTTTCGCCATACGATAATCATGCGTACGTTCTTCAACCGTGCGTTCCAGAGATGCTCTGTGGTCGGCTAATTTATCGTCGCGCTCTTTGATTTTATCCATCATGTCAGTGAAGGCGCGTGCGAGTTGAGCAGTCTCATCTTCTCGTTTTACAAACGCTGCGGCATTCGTTTCACGCGTATCAAACTGATTGCTCTCCCCAATTTGTTCCATCAGTTTGGCAAGATGTGCGATAGGCGCAATCAATTTTCCAATCGCAAACTGCGCCACACACACTCCGATACACGTGATACATAGCATTACTTTTGCAATGAATGACAAATCATTGATCAGCGTTTTGCGGAAACTTGTAATATTGGTCAGCAAATGCAGACTACCAATCGTAGCCCCGTCATCCAGTAAGGGTGTTTCTACCCTCAAGAAGTCAGCTTTCAGCAATTGCAATGTCGACATCGTTTTAGGGTCACCATCGCGTCCACGTAAACTCGCGCCAGCACCCAAAGAAAAATAATCGCGTCCATTGGCATCCTTGACCTGAGCAAACTCAATGCCTGATAAACTGCGTACGCCTCGCAAAGCATTGACCACACCTGCTCTATCATTTTGCGAGAATGGGTCGGAAATTGCTGCTGCAAATCCTTGTGCAGAGCCTTCAACATATTGTCGTTTGGTTTCAATCTGACGCTCAAATTCACGCCAACTGGAAAAACCAGAAACCATCAACACACTCATAAAAATAATCGCACCTATCATGAAAGAAAGGCGGAACCTTATAGATTTGAAATAGGAAAAGGCGCTGTGTGTTTTCATGATCAGTTCAGATTAAATAAGTTACCAGCCAGTCTTGGCAACTTATGGTTTCCAAAACTTAAACGCTCATTCATCAAGTTTGGTGGCTTAGTTTGTTAATTATTGAAATAACCATGTTAATATTTAAAACAATATCAGTTTTGCCCGAGGACAGGTCTACGATTTGACCAAGAAAAATCATCACAAAACAGCCAATTTTTTGAGCCTGTATAAGTTCTGCAAATCAACGCAGGGCAATGTCTCCGTCATGGCTGCGCTATTCATTGGTTTGTTGATAGCTGTGATAGCCGGCACAATAGATATCTCTCAAAAATCGTCTTTAAACCGCGAACTGCAATCCGTTGTTGATGCGGCTGCACTGGCAGCAGCGCGCGAGATGGCGGTATCTTCAGCCGATCAAACCCGCGTGCAATCTGTGGCAAGTAGTTATGTTGACGCGAACTGGACGGGCGAACAAGCAACAACGCGTGCTGTGCTTGATGTGAGCAAAGGGATTATTACTGTTTCCTCCACGGCTCCTAAAACCATCGCCTCGATTTTGAAAAAAGATCAAAAAGAAACAAATTTTTATGCCGAAGCTGTCGCTGAAGTTTCAGGTGGAGGAAATGTCTGTCTGATCGGATTATCAGATCACGAACAGGGCACGATTAATCTTCAACAAAGAGCACGTATCACAGCAGAGAACTGTCAGGTCTATTCCAATTCAGATAATAGATATTCCATGATCGTTAGAGATATGGCGCAAGTTAATATGGATTTTGTCTGTATTGCTGGTGGCTTAAGAGGAGACCCACACACTATTGGCGGAGATGTCATCACAAGCTGCCCCCCAATTACTGACCCTCTTAGAGACCGCCCTTACCCTCCTTTTGATGCTTTGGATTGTGTTGATGGACTGTTACATGGCGTGCACATAAACCCTGGAGAGAACGTTACTCTCGAACCCGGTGTTTATTGTGGCGGGTTATATGTAAACGGTGCTGATGTAAAATTTAAACCCGGCGAATACATTATTCTCAATGGTCCTTTAAATGTGCAGAGCTCAGGCAATATCGAAGGTGATGGCGTAGGCTTTTTCTTGTCCGGGCCATTGGCAACAATCAATTTTGGTAAACATTCTTCAATCTCCTTACGTGCACCACGCTCAGGTCCAATGGCTGGCCTCCTCATTTATGATGCAGGGTTTGGTGGTCTCACCGATACCCTTGGCGGCAAAGTTGCGGGAAAATTAGGTAACAAGCTTGGCGGCGTTCTAGGTAAAGTTCAAAACAACACACTTGGTGAAGTCGTCAGGAAAAACCACCGTATTACAAGCGACAATGCGGGCACGCTCGTTGGCACAATTTATATCCCATTTAGCGACCTCACCATTGATGGTGACAAACCCGTTGCTGATGAATCCGAATATACAGTTATTGTCGCCAATTCATTCCAGCTCAAAAACGGACCCAACCTTGTGATTAAAACCGACTACCACTTATCAGATATCCCCGTTCCACAAGGTGTGGGTTCACAGGAAGTGACTATTCGCCTTAAACGATGAAATTTCTCCGTCACCTGTTAAGCTTTATTATTGGGTTTCGGATATAGTGCACGACTAAGAGTTGATGAGTTCCCATTATGAGTTTTTCGCATGCACTAGTCGTAGATGACGATCCAGTGTTCCACATTGTGGCGCAAGACGTTATTCGTGCGCAAGGCATTGAAAAAGTTGACACTGCACTTGATGGTCAACATGCTCTGGAAATCCTACAACGCTATCAGCATCTGATTGAGATTATATTTTGTGACCTCAACATGCCTAATATGGATGGCGTGACCCTTATCCGCGAATTAGGCAAACTTTCTTATCACGGCGCGCTTGTAATCGTATCAAGTGAAGATCTTGACCTTCTTGAGACCGTAACCAGACTTGCCCGTATCCAACGGATTGATGTTCTAGGCACAATCCAAAAACCATTTACCGCCGAAGCGCTGCAAACTGTTTTGTCGCATATTTCAACGCCAATGATGGGCACAACATCATCTCCTTCCGATGCGCATTTATGGTCTGGTAAAAAAGTAAGCCAGTATATCGACGAACGCCGTTTCAACCCATTTTACCAACCCAAACTCAGCTTGATATCAAAACGTGTCGAAAGCGTCGAAGTGCTGGGGCGGGTTTTGAACGATTCCGGTGAATACGAATCGCCGATGAATTTCCTTGAAGCTGCTGAAACATACGGCACGATTACAAGAGCAACTGAAGATCTCGCCGAACAAGTCGCACGCGATTTGCAAATATGGCAACGTCAGGGACGTCACCTAAAAGCCTCTTTGAATTTCAGTCCATTAAGTCTGTCAGATATCCAGCTTCCTGACAGATTGGAACGTATATTCAAATTGCATGATATAGACCGACGTTTGATCACTCTGGAAGTGGTTGAAAATAAGGTTATGTCCTATGGTGCAGACATGCTTGATGTCTTAGCGCGGTTTCGCCTTAAAGGGTTCAGACTGTCTCTGGATGATTTTGGAACCGGTGCCGCATCCATTGAACAATTAAGGCTCTACCCCTTCAATGAATTGAAAATTGACCAGTCTTTTATCAAAGACGTTGTTGAAAATCCATTCAGCCGAATTGCTGTCGAAACCGCTATGAAAATGGCAAAGCAGCTTGATCTACGTGTCGTCGCTGAAGGTATTGAAACCAAAGAAACACTGCAATATGTCCGCCGCCTTGGCGTCGATGAAGTCCAAGGATACCTCATCGCCCGCCCGATGACGGCAAGCCAATTCAACTCATGGATTTTGGACATTAATGCCCGCAGCAAAAATGTGCGGGCAAAATCGGTGGCTTAATGGCGTCCGCCTGGTAAATACATTTGCGGGCCGAGCACAGCAGCCGTTTCAACCAATAACCCGATAGCTTCACTATCCAAAGTGCCCTTCTCAATGACAGCAATTGCGCCTTCATGGCTGGCTGTTGAGCGCAGGGAAGGCGTCATCATACCAGTATGTATAATCACACCACAATTCTTGTGACGCGCGCGAATTTCGCGAATACGCCCTTCACTCAATCCTGATTCAGGCAAGTGTCTATCTAAAATAACCGCATCTGGTGAAACTGTCGCGTCATCAAGAAATTCAGCCAAAGTCGAATAATGCTCAATAACAAGATTTGAATTATTGGACATTTCAAGTTGGCGGCGCAAAAGTCGAAAATCTATGCGGCTATCATCCACAACTGCAATGCGCCTTGCAGGCATTGGCAATGTTTCTGATTGAGTTACGTCTTCAGAATTATCGTTTTCAACGACTATGCTCTCTAAGGATAATCCGGCCATTCTCCAGCTCCCCTTCAACGCAGAATGTATTCTTTCATATAGAAAGAATTTATTAAATTATATTTACTATTACTCAACACTGGTTAATTTTTAATTAATTCAACCATGACGGGAATGGTTAAAGCGTAAACAACTCAACAAATACCCGCCATATAATAATCTTTCTCCCAGCCAACCATCAAATTCCGCTGCCGATAAATCATCACACAAAAATATGCCCTCATGCTTATATACAGAGCAAGAGGGCAAGTTAGGACATAAAACCAAAATCAAATGTATTAGGCTTCACTCCGAAGAAATAGGTTGAACTACTCTTTTGGACAGGTCTGAACGCCATCAGCATCGGCTTCAAGGCGCACATTCGCCAAACCAATTTTGCTTGGTGATGATGCGTTCAAAGCAAGGATAGATCTCAGATTAGACATGCTCACACCTTTTTCAGCAAAGCAGCTGAGAGAAATGCGCGTCTCACTCCATTCATCTGCTGGTGCATCAATTGTCGAAACGACTTCACACGCACCTGTTTCACATCCAACAAGAACATCTAGCTTAGCATTTGTGTCCGACAATGAACGAAGCATAAAAGCCAGTTCCATGGCTCCATTTGATTCGCGCATATAGTCCACCGGCGCATTAGAAACAAATCCGGTAAGGACACGGGAATTAGCTTCTTTCCACTCAATGGCAAGCGCATCTTCTTGAGCCGAAAAGTCAGCTCTAGTCACATTCAGAAGATCAGATTGCAATCCTTCTGGCCCAATAGATGTGACGCCATTTGCCGACATGGAAACAAAGCTCCAAGGATCAACTGTTTTGCCTTTAACAAAGAGCTGCCCTCTTTCGCCTTGAGAAGATAAAGCGATACCAGCATCTTCAGAAAGCGCTGCAAGTGTTTTATTTTCAGCGTAAGTTAGACCATATCCAATATTAAATAATGGCTCAGATACTAAAGCGTCTTTTGCATTGGCTGTATTTGGCCACGGGTAAGAAAGACGTCCCGTAAATTCAAATTCATCTGATGTACGGAACAACATATCTGCAACCCCATCACCTTCACTACCCGGCAACCAAGCCGCAATAAACGCATCAGACGCATTAACTTGATTATTGACCCAAAGAGGACGCCCAGACAAAAATACAGATACGATTTTTGCGCCTGCATCTTTGTGAGCTTTCAAGCTAGACGTATCAAACCCATTGTCTAAAAATGCCAAATGTTCGATATCGCCTTGGAATTCCGCATACGGATCTTCACCATATACAGCAATAACAACATCAGCCTTTTCATCCATCACTTCACCAGTTGGGTTGAAAATAACTTTACCGCCACCCGCTTCAACAACTGATTTTATACCATCAAGTATGCTTGTTCCGTTCGGGAATTCATCATTGGTGTGACCAGTCCCCTGCCATGAGAGCGTCCATCCACCTGATGCCTTGGATATGCTATCAGCACCATCACCGACGACCATAACCGTCTGTGCAGCTGCTAATGGTAAAAGCTGGTCGTTATTCTTTATAAGAACCAAAGACTCGCGTACTGCTTCACGTGCGATAGTACGATGCTCATCTGCACCTAAATTAGCAGCATCACCTGCATTGGCGCGCTCACTTGGACGCCCTTTTTCAAATATGCCAGATGCAATTTTAACGCGCAGGATGCGGCGAACTGCATCATCGAGACGCTCCATTGGGATTGTCCCATCCTTTGCATACGCTAATGTTGTTTCCCACAGCCCTTTCCAACTGTCTGGTGCCATATACATATCCAGACCAGCATTGATAGCTTGAGGACAGTCAGTATTCGTACAGCCAGCAATCTGTCCGTGACCATTCCAATCACCAACAATAAAACCTTGGAAATTCATTTGTTCTTTCAAAACACCCGTCAACAGCGATTTATTACCGTGCATTTTTTTGCCGTGCCAAGCATTGAAAGACGCCATAATCGTTTGCACACCAGACTCAACAGCGCCAATATAACCAGCTCCATGAATGTCTCTTAATTCCTCTTCAGAAATCGTCACATTACCCTGATCAACACCGTTTTCAGTTCCACCATCTCCAAGGAAGTGTTTGGCGCTGGAAATAACGCGGCCTTCGGTCATGAAGTCATCCGCACCATAAACGCCCTGCAATCCTTCAACAATGCGAGCGGAATATTCTGAAACGATCTCAGGTGATTGAGAGAAGCCCTCATAAGTGCGGCCCCAACGCGCATCTCTTGGTACAGCCAGCGTAGGCGCAAATGTCCAATCATGACCGGAAATTGTCAGCGCTTTTGCCGTAGATGCCGCAATTTTTTCTATCAAATCCGGATTATTCGCTGCACCCAATCCAATATTGTGAGGGAATACCACTGCGCCTGCTAGATTTGTGTGCCCGTGAACAGCATCAATTCCCCAGATCAAAGGAATAGCGACTTCAACGCCTTCAGGGTCAACTGATGCATCATAAAACGCATCTGCTGTATCCAGCCATGTTTGAGCATCTGTATATGCTTTATCGCCAGGTGCGGAGCTACCGCCACTCAAAATTGAACCAAGACGATATTTTTTAACGTCCTCGGGTGTAATGGAGTCACTGTCACCTTGAATGACTTGCCCAACTTTTTGTTCCAATGTCATTTGAGCAAGCAGCTCATCGACACGTGCTTCAACTTCAGGGTCTAATGGTAAAGGGGCAAGATCTGGCCAGATATCTGGATTCGCAACGCCTGATTCTTGCGTAGAGGCAGCTAATTCTGTAAACGCTGCTCCTTGATCAGATACTTTTTGAACATCGGATGCCTTTACGCAACCAGTCATAACACCACCTAACACACAAAGGCTCACTAATTTCAAAGCTGAACTAGTTTTCATCTCGCACACCTCAAACAATCCGGGGACTGCAATAGATGTCACAAATGACTACGTTGTCAACAGTAGTAACAACTTAGAATTAATGGAATTGCAGATAGCCAATAGCAAAAACTCAAAAGATCCAGTCTGTTAAAAACTGATGTCGAAATTGCAATTTGTTAGCAATCGCTACGGTATAAGCGGGAAAAAAGCCTCTATTTAGCCGGCGCGACGTTCTTTCGCGCCAAACTGCATAGACATTTGCAGCGAATTTTGATTAAGCACACTCTCGTCTATAGTCAGCGGACGAATGAATCACACAGGACTAGGTGTCATGTCAGGCAAACTCATTACAGTATTTGGTGGCTCGGGCTTTATAGGCCGCTATGCAGTACGCGCATTGTGTAAAGCAGGTTGGCGTGTTCGCGTCGCTGTCCGCAATCCGATGAACGCTGGCGACATGCGTATAGGTGGAGAAGTTGGTCAAGTCCAAATCATCCAAGCCAATGTCCGCAACCGCCCGTCTATTGTTCGCGCACTTGATGGTGCCGATGCAGTTTTGAATCTTGTCGGCCTATTATACCAAAAAGGCAGAAACACCTTTGATGGGACACAAGCATTAGGTGCGCAAAATATTGCTGAATACGCCGCAGATGCTGGTATTAAGCAATTTATACAATTGTCAGCAATTGGTGCAGACCTTGAGTCCAATGCAAATTACGCCCGCACTAAAGCTGAAGCAGAAAATGCAGTCCTTGAGAAAATCCCAACGGCAACAATCCTGCGCCCATCATTGGTATTTGGCCCAGAAGATCAATTCTTCAACAAATTTGCGACCTTTGCCAAATTTTTGCCTTTCCTTCCTTTAGTCGGCGGCGGCAAGACCAAATTCCAACCCGTTTTTGTGGGTGATTTAGCTGATGCGATCGTAAACGCCCTTTCAATCCCTGAAACACAGGGACGCACATATGAAATTGGCGGCCCACGCACATACACATTCAAAGAATTGCTAGAATTCATTACTGAGCAAACAGACCGCAAAAAAACTTTGCTCCCGATTCCATTCTTTGCTGCTGAACTTAAAGGCCTTGTCTTTGCCGGACTATTCAAATTCTGGCCTTTCCACGCACCGCCAATCACGCGTGATCAAGTGCGGATGCTAAAATCAGATAACATTGTCGGCCTAGAAACAGACAAAAACTTTGGAACAATCCAAGATCTTGGCGTTACAAGTTTAGAAACTGTGGAAGCCATCGTTCCAACTTATCTTTGGCGCCACCGTGAATATGGTCAATTCCACATTCCTGAAAAAGAAGACGTATCTCGCGTCGATATCTAATTGACTGATTAAAATCAGAGACAAAAAACGGGGCCAACTGGTCCCGTTTTCTTTTGGGTTAAATTATCTAAGCCATTAAATGCGGGGCCATCAGCAATAGAAGACCACCCAACGCGAAGCGATAAAGCACGAATGGCAAGAAACTCATACGCTTAAGGATCGCCATCAAAGCCGCAATAGACACAATCCCTGACACAAAAGACAATGCAGCCACATACAGCCCATCCATCAAAGTGGCATCTCCTGTATTGCCCCCTGCTTTCGTCAACTCAAGAAATGCATAAGCACCAACAGCAGCCAGCATAGGTGCACCAATCAACATTGAAAAACGTGCTGCTTCTTCACGACTAAACCCAAGCGCACGAGATGCCGTCATTGTAATACCCGACCGGCTAGTGCCGGGAATTAATGCTGCAATCGGCTGGGTAATCCCAATCAGAAAAGCATCTTTCATCGTCATGTCTTTTTCGGTGCGGTGTGTTTTACCTTTTACATCTGCCCACCACAGCAAAGCACCAAAGAAAACTGTTGAACCAGCCACCACATACACATTGCGCATACTGTCTTTCACTGCATCATCCGCGAAAATTTCCCATCCCGCCGCAATTGCAAGGGCGACAGGGGTGGCAACAATAATCATCAAAGCAAGGTGTGCCGCTTCAGACAAAGGCTTTTTTGTCATCGGCGCAGACACAAGCTCAACACTTCCTACACTCGCTTTGACAAAATCTTTCCAAAAATAAATGAGGATTGCACCCAATGTTCCCAAATGCGCCATCGCATTAATCAGCAATTCTTCAGGACCATCTAAACCAAAATAGTCTGCTGCCAACAAAACGTGCGCCGATGATGAAATCGGGAGCCATTCCGTTATTCCTTGCACCAAAGCAATCAAAGCCAATTGCAAATACGACATATAATACCCCATACTTAAAACATGGTCGAAACCAACGTGATGCACCAAACTGCTACTGTCATAATGATGCAAGCGTTTACAGCACAATAACCAGCCATAAAACGTGTTAAAAATTATTACAAACCATATAGTGCATAAAATATGAGAATCATTATCAACTACTAGCTTAAATCTCCAATACACGGCATATTTGAGATCCATATGGTTTCAATCATACATTTTGAGGCTTGCAGGCCTCGTTTTAGCGGATTATGAAGGTCTCACTCATATAAAACTAAGATCAAAGAAGTCAGTCATGCCTGAGAAAATGCTGAAATTCATCTCGCTCGACAAAGAGATGCCAAAAAAACGTGACGCCAAAAACCGCAAGCAAGATTTCCATGAAATTTATGCTGACTACATTGATGCAAAAGCAGCAGAACAATCCTCTCGCTGTTCCCAATGTGGTGTCCCGTTTTGTCAGCAACATTGCCCTCTAGGTAATAATATTCCTGATTGGCTTAAACTCACCGCCGAAGGCCGTCTGGAAGAAGCGTATCAATTATCGTCTTCAACCAACAACATGCCAGAAATATGTGGCCGCATCTGTCCGCAAGATCGCTTGTGTGAAGGCAGTTGTACTATCGAGCAATCAGGACATGGCACTGTCACCATTGGAGCTGTTGAAAAATACATCACTGACACAGCATTTGAAAATGGCTGGGTCACACCTGTAAAACCACCCAAAGAACGCGATCAATCCGTTGGTATTATTGGTGCAGGTCCTGCTGGTTTCGCTGCGGCCGAACAATTGCGCCGTTTAGGATATCAAGTCACAGTCTATGACCGCTATGACCGCGCTGGTGGTCTTCTAATATATGGTATCCCCGGCTTTAAGCTTGAAAAAGAAATCGTGCTTCGCCGTGAGCAATACCTCAAAGATTCCGGTGTTGAATTTGTATACAACACAGATGTTGGAAACACAGTCACACTCCAAGAACTGCGCCAAAAACACGATTCCATGCTAATCGCGACAGGTGTTTATAAAGCACGTGACCTGAATATGCCGGGTGAAGATGCCAAAGGCGTGCACGCTGCTTTAGACTTCCTGATCACATCAAACAAACTCAGCCTTGGAGACAAGGTCGAGCGTTTTGAATCAGGCGAACTAAATGCTGAAGGCAAACGCGTTGTCGTCATCGGTGGCGGTGACACGGCAATGGATTGTGTCCGCACGGCCATACGCCAAGGCGCTAAAGCGGTTACATGTATGTATCGCCGTGACCGTGAAAACATGCCCGGCTCTCAACGCGAAGTTCTCAATGCAGAAGAAGAAGGCGTCAAATTTGACTGGCTCTCTGCACCTAGCTCAGTCGTCGAGAAAAAAACTGGCG
>NZ_JBZXVU010000024.1:0-137838 GCF_058892565.1 Hirschia sp.
GCCTTGTAGCTGACTTATTCAATGTCTTACCTGAGCTGACTGACGCTCTATAATAGACACCACAATGAACTATTTAAACGCCACCCCTCATGGGTGGCGTTTTTCTTTCTATTTAGACATAGCAAAGTAGGCCAAATCGTTTCATGCGAAATATCAATTCCGCGTTTAAGAAGAAGGTCTTCTACATTTCGAAGCGAGAGTAGAAAACGAATATACATCATCACTGCAAGTTTGATGATTTCTGGTGAGGTTTTGAAGTATCGGTAGATGGAGGTTTGCATGTTTCCAACTTAGCGAAAGCTTTCAATGTTGGAAATGAGCGGCATTAATCTGACAACGCTATTTTTCATATTAGGTTCTCAATGCTACCGCCACATGTCCCAGCAATACACTTGTGATCGCCCGACCGTGGCAACAATTTTTGGCGTGTGGTGGTGCAAATATTGTATTAATTCAGTCGAGATGACTGAAGCTTTCATCGAAATTGACCGCGTCTAAAAACGCATAATTATTGAGGAAATTGAGCTAAAATCGGGTCTGGATGCGCTAAGACAATACTGATTTGTCGCAATAGATACAGATTATTATTGACTTCCCTCACAAGTGAGTGAATATAAATGCGGGAGGATAAGGCAATTCTATAAGCAGTCGATTAAAGAGATAAACTGCAGATTGGTTTGTTCAGCATCCAACATAAAACAAACACCCAACCTGAGATGCAGGGAAGGTGTATCTATGACATGTTGGCTATGTTGAAGAGTGTCAGACTAACGCAATGCATTGATTGCCTTAAACGTGATTTATGGATCAACAATTCGAAAATGCTCATGTTGATGAGCGAGGCAAAGACGCATCAGGGGATGCAACCCCTTACGAGAGTGGTCTTTACAGATACTATGTTCTGTTCATTCTCACAGCGGTTTATGTATTTAATTTCATTGACCGCCAGTTATTGGTCATCCTTCAGGAACCTATAAAAGCTGAGCTTAATTTATCGGATACGCAACTTGGGCTGCTAACAGGTTTTGCCTTCGCAGTCTTTTATGTTGTGTGTGGCATTCCCATAGCGCGATGGGCGGACAAAGGTGTTCGCAGAAACATTATTGCGCTTTCGCTTTCTGTCTGGAGCATCATGACGGCGGTGAGTGGGCTTGCGTCCAATTATACGCATCTTTTGCTCGCCCGTATCGGTGTCGGAGTTGGCGAAGCGGGTGGCAGTCCACCGGCACATTCCATGATTTCAGATATATTTAGTCCACAAAAACGGGCATCCGCTTTGTCATTTTACAATGTAGGCATCTATTTTGGTATCCTTTTGGGTTTTGCTCTGGGAGGTTGGATAGCGCAGACATTTGGATGGAGACTGGCGTTTTTCGTGGTCGGTGTACCAGGTGTGATTTTGGCGTTAATCCTCAGATTTACCGTCAAAGAGCCGCCGAGAGGTTGGTCCGAAGGTGCATCTGACACACCGGTAGAAGCACCTCCTTTAACTCAAGTCGTTAAAGTGCTTTGGCTAAAAAAGTCTTTTAAATACATTGCTCTTGGTGCTAGTCTGCAAGCATTTGTCATTTATGGCGTAGGCAATTGGTTGCCATCCTATTTCTTAAGGTCATTTGATATTAGCTTGACAGAGGTTGGAACCTGGATGGCTTTGACATCAGGTTTTGGCGGCGGGATAGGTTCATTTTTCGGCGGTTGGATGTCAGACCGTTTGGGCGCAAAAGATGTGCGATGGTATTTGTGGACGCCGGCATTTCTAATCTTGCTGGTTGTGCCCGTACTGGGTGTCGCCCTAACGACAAGTAATGTATACTTGGCATTGGCTTTGACAGCGCCGTTTAATTTCCTAACAGCAGCCTATCTGGGTGCTGTTCTGGCAGTGTCTCATAGTCTTGTGGCGGTACGTATGCGCGCTTTGACATCAGCTGTTCTGTTCTTCGCCATAAATATGATCGGCCTTGGCCTTGGCCCTTTGTGCGTGGGTGCCTTGAGCGATACTCTTGCAGGCACTCAGAATATGCAGACACCATTGGGTGTTTCCATGCTGGTTTGTGGTGTAATTGCCGCGCTATCCGCAGCGGTTCTGTACCTGATCGCCACACGAACAATTCGGGCAGATATCGCACAAAAGGCTTAGCCCTCACCGACATAGGCAAAACGGGTGGAAGCTGGCTTTCGCTTTCACCCGTTTTTATTGAATGTCAGATGTTTAAGATTAAGGGCGAGATCAATCCTTTATTACTCTTCGTTTGGTATGGGGGCTCTTAAGCCCACATTCAGCATCCACTGTTTTTGATCATTTTTTCTTTGTTGGACCAGCGTTTCATGCAGTTCCAACATTCCAGGAAAAGGATCGTGTTTCAGTTCTGTATCTTGTTGAATTAACAGATATGACTGATCCTCTGAATAAGGTGTCCAGACTGGACCATGCTGACTTTCTGGCTGTCCAGTTTTGGCAAAGCTCGTCCAGTATTCGATTAACATTTGAGACAGGTTTATGCCTTCTTCATCGTATGGCTGCGGCCAGTTAGGCGGTAAGGATTGTTGCTGCAGATTGCCAAATACAAATGGAAGCTCGCTTGCATGGAATGCGCACAGGTCTGTCTTTTTCGCTTCGTTATAGCAATAGTCGAAGACATAGAAATAGCTTGGCGCACCCGCAGCCGATATTGACTTAGCTAGTCGTTCAGTTCCCCATCCATATATCGCATCGCGCATGGTTGCCATTAAAGAATTGGGCAGATCTTCGCTCGGATATTGAGCGAGGAAAGCTTTACTCAATTTCCCATACCGACGCCGGATTTCATGCTCATACTTCGGCGCGCTGCTAGGTTGAGGCGGGATAAGTGCGCGCTGAGACCGGGTTTCGCCACTGGTAAATCCAGCAAGAAGCGGAACCATATTTTGTTTGTTATTATCCAGTGTATCAATCAGTTGATCTGTCAGGTACACATTATCGATCGTACCTTCTGGACGATATCCACGTGCCTGAGCTTTTGTAGTGAACTCAACTGGATCGGCGCTTCTGGCTTCTGCTATATCTTTGTATCCAAGACCGGATACCAGAGACTGGCCTAATTCTTCAGTTGACGGCATGCCAAAAGCGCGATCCTTCAATTCTGGAAAAGCGCGCATGTTTGTGCTTTGCACGATCGCTTTGTGAAACAAGCTTTCAGCTTTGGGGCTCATCAACAAATACGTTACACTCAATGCGCCAGCAGACTCTCCCATAATGGTGATATTGGATGGGTCCCCACCAAAACTGGCAATGTTTTCTTTGATCCAGTTGAGTGCAGTGATCTGGTCCATCAGTCCATAATTACCGGATGTAGAAGCCTGAGATTCCGCGCTCAATTGCGGGTGCGCCATCCAGCCCAACGGACCAAGCCGATAATTCAGTGAAACGAATACAACACCGTGATGAGCAAAATTATCCCCCGAGAAGAGCTTCTGCTCACTCCCACCCATGCGTAACGATCCCCCATGAATCCACACAATGACAGGTCGCTTATCGGCTTGAGGCTCTGTCCAGATGTTTAGGAATAAACAGTCCTCGGACATCGATTGGGGTGGATCATAATATAGGCTTGTGCGCGGAATATCGGGTTGAATACAGCTTGGCCCAAATGCTTTGGCATCAACAAGCGCAGCGAATTTTGCGGGTGGCTGAGGAGGTTTCCACCGCAAATTCCCTAGTGGAGGTTGGGCGTAAGGAATACCACGATAGATATTCAGCCCATTTTCGCTGCGCCCTGATATTGTTCCGCTGGTCAGCTGCACAAGGGGATGTTCTGACAAGCCCGGTTGCATATGATCCTTCTCCTGACATTGAGAGAAACCCTGCATGGCAAGAACCGCGCAAAGTGTTTTCAAAAATGCATGGGGAGCGGGGGTGGCCATGATCTAACCTTATGGGTCTCAAGCATGCTGGGATTGCAGGCGTAGTTTGTCGATTTTACCTGTGGCGGCCAATGGTATGGCGGAAAGGGTGACCACACTGTCTGGCATCCACCATGAGGGGATTTTGCCTTTCAACGCAGCTTTTAGACTTTCGTCATTTAAAGAATATCCCTCTCTGAACTCGACAATGAGCAAAGGGCGCTCGCCCCATTTGGGGTGCGTTTTGCCAATAACTGCAGCAAGCGAGACTTCCGGCAGTTCAGATATAATGGCTTCTATTTCAACGGGGTTTATCCATTCTCCGCCAGATTTGATCAGATCCTTTGATCGCCCTGTGATGAATAACCGTCCGTCATCATCAATCATGGCAAGGTCCCCGGTTTTAAACCAGCCATTCTGCGTCGCAGTCTCTTCTTGACCGAAATACCGTTCAACAACAGAGGCACCTTTAACCCACAAATGACCTTCTTTTCCGCGTTGTTGCGGTAAAACATTTGCATTTTCATCCGTTAGCTGCAGATCAAGTCCTATTGCGACGCGTCCGGCACTTTGTGCACTGCGTTTGTCAGTTGGCGGCGTAGCTGTTCCCAATGGCGACAATTCTGTCATACCCCACGTGGTCTGAAGTTCGATACCACGATCTTCTATGCGTTTCATAAGGGCAGGTTGCATTGGCGCGCCACCAACCATGATCCGCTTTAAAGTATGTAGCTCAATGCCGGTTTCGTCCAGATAGTCCATTAACCCCAACCAGACAGTAGGGACACCCACAGCAATCGTCACGTTTTCGCTGTCGATAAGGCTTGCTAGTCGCCGACCATCTGCGTGGCGTCCAGGAAAGACGAGCTTGGCACCAACTGTTGGAGCTGAAAAAGGAAGTCCCCAGGCATTGGCGTGAAACATTGGTACAACGGGCAAAACGACATCAGCTGGCGTAATGCCACTGACACTGGCCTGCAGTAATCTCAGTGCGTGAAGAAAATTGGCTCTGTGCGTGTATGTGACGCCTTTGGGCGGTCCAGTGGTTCCAGACGTAAAACAAAGTCCACATGAAGTTGTCTCATCAAAATGTCCCCATACGGTATCGCTTGCAGTGTTGGGGAGTTCATTTTTGAGAATTCGAGCGCTACTAGATTTATCTGAGTGCGTGCCGGGACAATCAATCAGATAAATTTGGCAATCAAAATCCAAGCGTTCAACGATTTGTTGAGCAAGGTCATATAGGTCGCCGCTAGCAAACAGGATTTTGGCATGAGATTGTCCAATCATCCAGGCAAGCTGTTCTGCTTTCAGTCGCGGGTTTAGCGTATGGCAGATCGCGCCAATGCCCATAATACCATACCAGCATTCCATATGTTCATGCGTATTCCAACAAAGCGTGGCGATGTGATCGCCAAGCTTAACATTCTGGGACGTTAGGAACGCAGAAACACAAAGTGCATTTCTTTTCAGGTCCGCATAACCGATGCGCGATGAAACACCGTCATTTCCTGCAGTCACGACTTCCCGGTCAGGATGCCATTTCGCAGCATGATCTAATAATTTGTCGAGGGTTAGCGCGAAGTCCTGCATCGCGCCATCAATTATTCGCATTGTGAATCCTTAGAAGGTAGGGGAGGAGAAATGATGCCGATATTCCAGTTCCATTGCATCGTGCCTTCTGCTCGTCGTCTGCATACAACGGTTTCGTGGAGCTTGAAGCGTTCGAAACTAAGGTGAGGTTGGCTTTGGGCTGGTGTATCTAGCACCATGCCATTGGCATTCATTCCATACGCAGGCCAGTCGGGTGTTGTCGCATCTGCTGGTTGCCCCGTTCTGGCAAAATTAGTCCAGTATTTGACCATCAGGTCAGACAGTGCGCGTTCTTCATCATTGCCTGGAATTTCCGGCCATGGGGAAACCGCTTTTGTGAGAGTGCCGAACATGTACGGGATTTCTGAGGCGTGAAATGCCCGAAGCCCTAACCTGTTGGCTGCTGGATAGCCATGATCAAAGAAATACAGATAGGATGGTTGGCCCGCGATTGTCTGAGATGCAGCCAGTCTCTCTGACGTCCATCCATACATAGCATCACGTGTTGTAGCGAGCATGCTGGCTTCGATATTGTCTGATGGATAGATTTTCAAAAACGTATCGGCGAGTTCACCATAGGCGGCACGCACTTTTGCTTCATAATCTTCCGCGCTTTTAGGGACGGGCGGGAGAAGAATTCTCAAGGACCTTATTTCACCTTCATTAAAGCCTGTGAGAATTGGTATTTTTGCCTGTTTACCTGCATCGAAAACCGCTGGCATCTGATCTGTCAGGTATACATCATCAATGGTGGCAAAAGGAAAATAGCCTGCTGCAGATGTGCTCTCTATGATCTTGTTTGGGCCAAGCTCGCGCAGGTCTTCAGCAGTTGTTGCGCCGAGTTTGCTCATGAGAGCTGTGCCAATTTCTTCTTCAGAAAAATGGCCATTCACACGATCTTTGAGCGCAGTCATTGAGATCATGTATGCGCTTTGTGCGATTGCTTTATTGAATAGGCCTTCAGCTTTGGGGGATGTCATGAGGAGCATGACGCTTAATGCACCTGCGGATTCTCCTGCAATTGTCACATTGTTAGGATCTCCGCCAAAGGCCGAAATGTTGCGCTTGACCCAGTTGAGCGCTTCGATCTGGTCCATAAGGCCATAATTGCCTGAAATGCTTTCAGCGGATTCAGCACTTAATGCAGGGTGAGCAAGATAGCCCAGTGCTCCAAGGCGATAATTTATGCTGACAATAATGACGCCTGTTTCTTTAGCCAAAGCAGCGCCATCATACATCGCGATACTGTTTGATCCGGAACGCAATGCACCACCATGAATCCAGACCAAAACAGGGGCATTCTGCGTGTTTTTAGGTGTCCAGATGTTGAGGTTCAAACAGTCCTCGGACATGGTCGGGATGTCCCAGGCATAAATGCTTACAGGATTAGGTTTTGGTTGCGGGCAGGCATCACCGAATTTTGCTGCACTGAATTCATCCGCCCAATCGGGTGTTGCAATTGGAGGTGCCCAGCGACGTTCCCCAACCGGTGCAAGGGCATAGGGAATACCGCGATAAACATGAACGCCATCTTCTTCACTTCCGCGGATAGCTCCAACGGGTGCGTTTGTGAGTGCTATGGAAGTTGAAGTTTGGGATTGGGTCTGATTTGGAGTCGGGGTGCTTTCACAGGCCGTTAGGCAAAACGGCGCTAAAATTAGCGCCGCCAGCCCAAGGACTGTCTTTTGAGAGAAAGCTTTAAGTCTATTTCTGACGTAAGACATGAGTTTGGCCTTCATTAGTAGTCATAACTGATACGAACACCGATGGTACGAGGGCGTACGCGTGCATATCTGGCTTCAAGGAAGGATTCAGGGTGGACGTAGGTGATGGAATTGTCGTCAAACAGGTTTTCGACATAGGCCGTCAGCTTGATGTTGTCGGTGACAATACCGCCCACCAGATTGGCGACAACATATTCATCTGTTTTATCATAGGTCGGGCTTGCCACATTCGGGTTGCCCGGCACATTCGGAAGCATGGCTGGGAAATTGTCGATATAGGCAGCTGTTCCAGAGATAAATCCGTCCATGTTATCAGTGACATCAAAGTCATACCGAACTGAAAGAGATCCCTGATATTTCGGGAATGCCAGCTGAATACCTTCCTCAGCACCCGAGATAGCTGCTTCGCCCTCTGTCAGTTCTGTGACTTCTGAGTCATTGATGGAAGCATTCAGGAATATGCTGAGATCTTTGACCGGGTAGGCACCGATTTCAAATTCAACACCTTTACTGACTGCTGCGCCAATGTTGGTGGCAAACTGGATCTGGTCAGACAATCTGTTTGCCTGCACTTGAATGTCCTGCCAATCAATATAATAGGCTGCCACATTCGTGGAGAGTTTGTTGTCTAGCCACCAGCCTTTTAAGCCAACCTCATAATTGGTCAGATCGTCAGATTCTGCGCCATTTGGTATGATGAGATCATTCGGGTCTACCGTACTGACGGAACCAGCCTGAGAGTTAGCAATCGGTGATCGGAAACCTGTCGAGACCGTCGCATAAGTCGTTACATTATCAACCGGCTTATAAGATGCGCTCACCTTGTATGACATGCGGTTGGTCGTTACTTTCAGACCTTCTGCGGCTGCCACTGGGAAGAGAGTTAGGGACGTGTTTGTAAATCCCCCGAAAACAGCAGCAAAATAGTCACTTGTGTAGCCGCCTTCGTTCGTGAAACCTTGAACCGAGGTGTTGGTGTAGCGAAGGCCACCTGTGAGCCAGAACTTGTCTGAGAAACGGTATGTGACTTCACCAAAAGCCGCAGCTTCTTCGGAATCCGCATAGTTTGAATAGTTTAGAAACGCATCACTTGGTAGTCCTGTCAGTCCCAGGGTATCCAGAAATCCTTGCTCGGAACGATAGAGGAAATCCACATCGCGGCGTTTGTTGAAGTAGAAGCCCCCAACAATCCAGTCCCAATCGCCGCCAGCTTCTGAAGCAAGGCGTGCTTCCTGCACGAAAATGTCGTCATACGCGACAGCTTCTAGCGAAAACGGGATGAGCTGGTTGTAAGTGCCGCCTAGATCGACAATGAAACTTCCTTCTGTGTCAGAATATGTGGAAGAACTCGTTAAATTTGCAAAACCAAGATCATAATCAAGTGAAAAATTGTAGCTTGTGAAGTTGGCCTGAAACAGGTCCGGGCGGATTGAATAGCGAACGAACTCACCACGATCAGGGTTTATCAAGCCTGAGTCTTCTGGTTTGTTGTCTTCCTTGATGACCGTAAGCTGCATATTGAGATTGGATGTGGGTTCCCAACGAAGCGCAGCGCGACCACCATAGGATTTCAAGGCGTTTGCATCGTCTATGCCCGTGCCAACATTGTCGACCCAGCCTTCTTCATCACGGTAGAAACCAACGACCCGCAGAGCCAATTTGTCTTCAACAAGCGGCACGTTGATCATGCCGTTATAGCGCTGACGTAGCGAATCTTCGCCAAGCATTCCAAGGTCAACAAGGGTGGACGCTTCAAATTTAGATGCGTTCGGCTTCTTCGTTAGTATGCGTACTGCACCTGAGAGAGAGTTTGCACCAAACAGTGTACCTTGCGGTCCACGCAAGATCTCGACGCGCTCAACATCAAATAATGTCGGGTCAAGAATGGTGGAATTCCCGTTCGCCGAAATTGGCAATTCATCAACATAGATTGCAGTCGCGCTTTGCAGGTTGGCATTGTATCCATTGGTTGCAATGCCGCGTGTTGAGATTGTATTGAAGTTCGCAGTTGGCTGGTTCAAAACCACGCCGGGTGTTTCGCGTGCCAGCCCCTCATAGCTGACAATCCCTTGCTCACTCATGGCCTCTTGCTGGAATGCCGTAACTGACAGGGGGATGTCTTGAAGGCTTTCTTCACGACGTGTTGCCGTGACTATAACCGTGTCCAGCTTCTTGCTGCCATCTCTGGTCTCAGACCGAGAAGTCGTTTCTGTTTCTGATTGTGGTTGAGTGTTCTGATTCGTTGTTTCTTGTGCATAAGCAGGTGTGCAAAATGCTGCAAGTGATACGGCCGATACGGACGCCAGATACTTGAATTTCATATTTCCTTCCCTCTATCGCAGTGTTTTTTTATCACTGTCTGTCCCTAAATAAGATCTTATATTCACAAGAATGTCAATATTCATTATCAAGCGAGTGAATTTTACTTGAAATCGATAAATTTTTTGATTTTTCAGTATGTTATGATGAATTTTTGGATATTTTTTTGATGAACCGTAAGTTCAAATTGAAAAATTTGGATCCGTCAACATTGCAAATACTGAGTGGTTTTCTCTGCATTTCTAAGTGTTGCCCCTTCCCAATTGCGGCGTTTCTATCAAACCTGTCAGGGTGTGACTCAATGAGAACTTGACGAGTTTAGCTGCAGAGTCTGATAAAGGTGGCTGAAACACGGAGTGTACTTTGGTGACGAGAGAAACGAAGAGCCGTCGAAGATCTACGAAAGCAGAACAACGCGCAGAAACAATTGAACAAATTCTTGATGAGGCTGAAGAGCTTTTCTCTTTGCACGGATTTCATGGTGTCACTCTGAAAGACGTTGCAAAGAGGGTAGGTGTTCACCACACACTTCTCAATTACTACTTTAACGACAAAAAGCATTTGTTCGAGAAAGTGTTTTCACGTCGTGCGTTCATAACGAGTTCAACGCGTATAAAAGCACTGGATGAATACGAGGCGTCTGTTGACGGCAGGCCAACTGTAGAAGGGGCATTGCACGCCTTTTTAGATACAGATCTGGATCTATATATTGGTGGTGGCCCAGGCTGGAAAAACTATGGACGGCTCGGTGCGCTGGTTGCCAATACCCCGGATTGGGGCGCGCAATTAATGGATGAATATTTTGATCCCGTCGTTTTGAGGTTGGTTGATATTTTGGTGCAGGCATTACCAGAATGTTCTAAGGAAGATATTTTCTGGGGTTATCATTTTGTGAGTGGAGCATTGCTTTTGACCCTCGCTCGCACGGGACGTATTGATAAATTGTCTGGCGGATTATGTAACTCTGAAGACTATGAAGCAGTGAAAAGCCGCATGGCATCCTTTATGGCTGCTGGATTTCACGAGCTTAGTCAGAGGCAGCAAAAGGTGTAGAATTGAGCGCAGAAATTATGGCGGATATCAGCAGGTATTGACGTCTATAATATTCACTCGCTATAGAGTGAATATTATAGACGGGAGGCCTAGGCTGAAGAAATGATGATCGAAAATCGCTTAGACGGACGAATTGCAATTGTCACGGGGGCTGGTGGTGGCCTGGGCAGAGCGCATGCGAAATTTCTGGCAAAACAGGGCGGGAAGATCGTAGTCAACGATATATCTGAAGACGCAGCAAAAAGTGTCGCAGAGGAGATAAGTGCATCAGGTGGCGATGCCATTGCGATAGCTGGATCAGTGACTGATGAAAATCAGGTTCAACACATAATCGATCAGACCCAGCTAAAGTGGGGGCGGGTTGATATACTCATCAATAATGCAGGTATCTTGCGAGACAAGAGTTTTGCAAAGATGACCATGGACGATTTTAGACTGGTCATGGACGTCCATGTCATGGGAGCGGCGATTTGTTGCAAAGCCGTCTGGCCTGTCATGCGGGAACAAGAATACGGGCGCATCGTGATGACGACGTCCTCATCCGGGCTTTATGGTAATTTCGGTCAGGCTAATTATGGTGCAGCCAAAATGGCATTGGTTGGCCTAATGCAGACCTTGGCGATCGAAGGTCACAAATATGGAATTTGCGTCAACGCTCTTGCGCCGACCGCTGCAACAGGCATGACGGAAGGCGTTTTGAATGAGGACGTAATGAAGTTTTTGGATCCATCGTTTGTCAGTCCGGCCCTTCTTCCGCTCGTCAGTGACGGTGCTCCGACGCGTACAATTTTGTGCGCTGGTGCAGGACATGTCGCTTCTGCAAATGTCACTCTCACACCTGGCGCTTACATCGGTCAGGATACGGATGCTGCATCTGTCGTGTTCGAGAAATTACCAGATATCCGCAGCCGTGAAGGAGACGTCATTCCAGATTATGGATTTGCCCAATTCGAAAATGAAGTCGCCAGCGCAAGACGCAACATGACTTCTAAAGTAGGAGAGTGAGATGAGAGATGCAGTTATTGTTGCCACTGCAAGAACGCCTATTGGAAAAGCATATCGGGGAACCTTAAGTCAAACACCTCCGACAACGCTTGCTGCGGAAGTGATTAAATCAGGTATCCAACGTGCGGGCATTGAGGGTGGAGCAGTTGAAGATTGCATTCTGGGATGTTCTTTTCCTCAAGGATTGCAACAAAGTATTGGCCGTATGGCTGCGCTTGAGGCTGGATTGCCCGTCACAGTGCCGGGAATGACAATTGATCGTCAATGTTCCTCAGGGTTGATGACAATTGCGACAGCCGCAAAACAAATCATTGTTGATCGCATGGATGTTGTCGTTGCTGGCGGCGTTGAATCTATTTCATTGGTTCAAACACCAGACCTGCGTGTTCAGCATTCAGAAGCTTTGTCATCGCTACATCCTGCGGTTTCCATGCCTATGATTGAAACTGCGGAAATTGTTGCGAAAAGATACGGTATTAGCCGTGAGCGCTGCGATGAATATGCAGTGCAGTCACAGGCTAGAATTCACGCTGCGCAGGAAGCAGGGCGATTTAACGACGAAATCATTCCATTCACAGCAAATGTGAATATTGAAAATGCCGAGACTGGTGAGATTGTTTCCAGACAGATCATACTAGCTAAAGATGAGGGTAATCGTCCCGGTACAAGTCTCGATAAGCTTTCTAGTTTGAAGCCAGTTATGGACGGTGGAACTGTGACAGCCGGTAATGCCAGCCAGCTGTCCGATGGTGCCAGCATATCTGTCTTGATGGATGCAAAGTTGGCAGAAGCCAAAGGCTATTCACCACTCGGCCGCTATGTCGGCATGGCCGTGGCAGGCACAGATCCAGATGAAATGGGTATTGGACCTGTCTTTGCTATTCCAAAGCTTTTGCAAAAGTTTGATGTCAAAATGGAAGATATCGGACTATGGGAACTCAACGAAGCCTTCGCTGTTCAGGTGTTGTATTGTCAGGACAAGCTGGGAATTCCCAACGAGTTGATGAATGTCAATGGTGGGGCAATTTCAATTGGTCACCCCTATGGAATGTCAGGCGCACGTATGGTGGGGCATGCCATGATTGAGGGCAAACGCCAAAATGCCAAATATGTGGTCGTTACAATGTGTATTGGCGGCGGTATGGGGGCAGCAGCTCTGTTTGAAGTCTTCTAATAGAACAAAGGGTGATGTCAGACAAAATCCAACGGGTCTCTAGTGCGTGGAATTTGGAGTTTTTTCTAGCTAACAAAAAGTTGTCGCCATTCGTTCAGGGCGACGTTGCGATTTCGTTTGAAATTTGGTCTTGAATAGAGGTGTCGCTCCAGATTGAAGTGGTTGTGAACTGACGATTGGATGGCGGCGAATTTCAGCAAGCTTTTTGACTGTCGGAACTTATTCATTATCTTTTCTCGTCGTCGAAACGGTTGATGTGAATTCTCGCATCTTTTGTTTAGCCAACGCTCAGTGAGCTGTTTATCCGCATTCCTGATTTCATTCATTGCCGCTTTATAAGAGCGCAATTTATCTGTAATTATACAATGGGGCGGGCCATATCGCTTCATGGCTTTACGTAAAAACTTCAATGCTGCCTGTTTGTTGCGGCGTTTGATGACGTAAGCTTCGAGAACTTCACCTACGTGATCAAAAGCTCACCACAGATAATGAAGTTCTCTGTTGATTTTTACGACTTTGGAGCTGGTTGGCGTAAGCCAAAGGTTTGATCTATTAGATCAAAGCTAAGTGGAAAAGGCTCCGGCAGGAGATTTATCGAGGTGCCACTGCCATTGTGTGAATTTACGCATTTGAGCCGATCGTTTGCGACGGATCTTTGATGCGAAATAGGGACCAAATCTATTCCACCAGAAACGAACTGTTTCATGCGAAATATCAATTCCGCGTTCATGAAGTAGATCTTCCACATTTCTCAATGAAAGCGGAAAACGAACTTACATCATCACAGCGAGTTTGATGATTTCTGGTGAGGATTTGAAATATCAGAAGATAAAGATTTTCATGTTTCCAGTTTAGCGAAAGCTGGCTTAGTTGGAAATGAGGCGTTTAATCTGACAATGCTCTTCCAACCTAGTGAAATGGCACTAGGTTGGAAATATGTATGTTCAACTAATAAAGCCGCTAGGCTTTACTTTTCTTGGTCTAAATATGGAACATATAGCGGCATGGAATCTTCCCATTTGCTATCAGTCACCATGTGCTTATTTGAGCCGTCTGCATTCATGACCCAAATCTGACCATATTGCTGGAACGTGTCATCATATAGGGCTGCCTCATCGCGGAAGCCATAAACTGAACCACTCCACATGATTTTGCTGCCATCATTTGACCAGACTGCATGGCCATCACCACTTGGGTGTGTTGTCAGGCGAACAAGATCGGTGCCATCAGGTTTGATCGTATATAGATCATAATCTGCATGGCCGTGTCTGCGGGTGAATAGAATACGTGTTCCATCTGGGGAGTAGGCAGGTAGGTTATCACCCGTTTCAGTTAGAACACGGTGTTCATCTTTCTCGATGTTATATATCCTTAGGCCTATGTTTTCTTTGTCCCAGACGCGGTAGACGATTTCTTTGCCATCGGCAGAAAAGCTTGGGAAACCAGCATTCTCTTCACCATGTGTTACTTCCCTAAGGCCTGTACCGTCGCGGCGAACCATCATAACGCGCGCAGGAGCATCATAGCGTTTATAGAAAAAGGTCCCCACACAGAATGTGACCCATTCCCCATCTCTCGACCATGACGGTTGATAAGCTCCAACCAAGCCGGTTCCCAACAGGTATGGTGTCTTGGTTGATTCCTTGGTGACCTCATAAATGGTGCGTGGATTTTTGCCATCTCGATCCAGCACAACGAGATTACCGATGTTTTTCTTATCAGAGATAACGATTTCATCTTGGCTGGAGAGGAGGGGGAAAACATCTATATGTTTGTATTCCCATTCTGGATCCCAGCTATAGAGGTCGACACCGTCAGGGCGGCGCGTGTGATCGACTTGTTCATAAATGACCTGACTGCCATCTTGGGTCCATATAGGTTCCCGAACATTCTTTTTTAGAATTGGGGTGGAGCCATCGGTATAATAGATACCTTCATTCTCTGGCCCTTTGTTTACATACCCAATTTTATCATTGGAAATGTAAACTGGAGAAATTTTCACACCCTTTCCTGAAGTGTGCTCGATATAGTCCCGTCCAGTTTCTACATCAACTGAAGCAATTTGAGATGTCGTGTCTTGTACGAGATTATAGCGACGTGCGCCCCATGTGTCTTCCGTTGTTATTGCATAGAATGAGATACGTTTTCCATCTGGTGACCAAGAAGGCGAGCCGTAAGACATCTCTGGTTTAGAAACTAAACGACGGAAATTTTGCCCATCAGCTCCTATGACGTAAATAGATAATTCTTGCGTATGTTCCCAACCAATCGGGTAGTCATGACCGCGCCAGTTTGTGTTGCGATCTGAAGAAAAGGCGATCCACTTTCCATCTGGTGACCAAGACGGACGTAGAAAGCTGTTCGGCAGCATAGGGTCGCCTTGAATGTGCTCTGCGCCTGTTAGGTTTGTCAGTTCGCCTGTTTCAAGGTCTTTGATCCAAACGTTAGAAAAATAACCTTCTCGTGTGGAAACAAATGCTATTTTTTTACCATCTGGAGAAATGGAGACAGCATCTTCTACGGATGAGCTGGATACTACTTCTTCAATATTGCTGCCATCAATATTGGCCTTGAATAGCTCGGAGTTTCCATCACCATTGCGTTCGGATGTAAAATAGACTGACGTGCCATCAGAGGCGAGTTCAGCACTGTATTCAAAAACAGTATTGTCACCTAAAAGCTTGCGTTCATTAGTGCCGTCAGCATTGGATATGTATAATTCTGAGCTTCCCGGACCTATCCGGTTCATGAACATCACCCCTTTTTTTTCTACGACGTCTTCAGTCGTGGATGATGCAATTGCTTGGGGTGCATCTGTTACGGGAAGTGTCTCGCCATCGGCAATGGTGGTACAGGCTTGTTGGGTGATTAGTGCTAAAGCTGTGCAAGCGAGCAATAGAGTTTTGCGTCTCATATTTTTCTTCCCCGAGGTGTCATTATTATTGCATTCGGTCATGATTTTTGTCCGTATGTATAGGATTATCTAGCTATCCTATCTGCTTGAGGTGGACGAGGGGGATAGGAAGAATGATTGCATTGATCAGTTTTGGGTTGGAAACAAACTTAAAGTTTCAATCTTAATCTAGGTGGTAGCGTGTGTCTTGTGTCTAGAGGGAGGGAATCTGGATATTACCTCTCCTTTCGAAGTTTGCGGGATTAAGTGTGTGATTATTTATCACGCTAGACGCGGTTTTATGTGTTGTTTTGTCTTTCTTGCGCGTAGCGTCGACGCGGGAGGACTAAAATATGATTGATTTTAAGTGCGTCAAAAAACAGGCGCTACACAGATATTGTACAGTTTTGTTTGGGCTGATTTGCACCGTTGCATTGCCTGCATGCGCTATGTTGCAAAACCAAGCGCATCAGAATTTCGAATATGTCTATTTCGGTACGCGTGTAAGTGACGAAAATACGGGTATATATGGCGCTAAACTGGATCACAAAACGGGTGTGTTGATGCCATTGGGTATCGTTGCAGATATAGAGCGTCCAACATGGTTAGAGTTTGTAACAGACTCATCTGTTTTCTACGCAACAGCGTCCGGAGGGGAGAATGGTACAGGTTTGATATATGGTCTAAAATCTGATCCGAATACCGGTGCTGTGAGTATCATCAATAAGATATCATCTGGGGGAGAAGATCCCACTTTTATTGCACCAGATGTGAAAAGAGAAAAATTATATATAGCGAACTTTCGGGACTCGGTTGTTTCTGAAATTGCTATGAATGATGATTTGAGTTTGCAGACTGTGACTGGGCGTCAGATGCAAGTGGGAAGTGGCCCACATCGACGCCAAGATAGCGCGCATGCGCACGCTGCTGTGCTCGATCCGTCTGGTCAATTTGTGCTTTCGCCTGATTTGGGGGCGGATAAAGTTTTTATCTATAAACTCCCAGAGAATGATGGTGGATTGCAGGCGGCTAGCCGCGCTGAGGTGACAACGCCAGCAGGAACAGGCCCGCGTCATCTTGTGTTTCATCCAAATGGCAAATTTTGTTATTTGGTTTTTGAGCTTACAGCTCAGGTGCAAGTCTATTCTTGGAATGCTCAGATTGGCGAATTAATCCCGATTGAAATTCAAAATACTCTATCTGAAGGTTTTGAAGGATTTAAAAGCGTTTCGGAGCTCGCAATTTCAAAAGATGGTCGCTTTTTGTATGTCACCAACCGAGGTGAAAATCATTTGATTGTTTATAATGTGAGTGAACAAACGGGTGCAATTTCGGAGATACAAAGAGTATCTGTTGGCGGGAAATTACCTTGGCATTTTGCAATGAATAAAAGTGAGGAATGGCTGTTGATTGCAAATTTCAAATCCAACAGCGTGACTGCTTTTAGGCGTGATGATGAAACGGGGTTGGTGGAGCGTATGTCAGGGGAGATAGAAATTCCACAAGTCGCAAATGTCGCTTTTAGAAAATAAAGAGAAATTGAAGTTTTAGGTCCAGCGCTTGTGGCCCTATGTTTGGCCACAGAAACAGCTCTTCCTTTTTTTTGATGAAAGAAAAGGAAGAGCTTGTTCGAAAGCAATTGGTTTTTGGGGGAAACCAAACGGATCACTTTTTCTTAATTGGATTGCCTTTGAGATAGCGTTTTAAGCTTGGGCGCTCAGCTCCACGGTGCAGGTTTTCCAGATTTTTGATGTTTTGGAGATCATCTTGAGTGCGTCGGTTATTGTGCCGAATGTATTCTCCATATGTTGGCACACTGTAACTTTCTATCCAGCGAGAGCTATCCTCTAGGTTTTGCCAAAGGGACCAAGCTCTTGCTCCATCTCGTTTTCTTATGTGTTCGCGTTGCGCCATTTCAGTTAGAAATTCTTGCTGATCTTCTATGGCAATGACATATTCAAGTTCGACGAAAATAGGCCCGTTTTTTAATTGTACGTCTATGTCAATGACGGGTTCGCGCCAGTGTTTTATTGGGTCTAGATTTAGGTTCTCAGCTATCGGTAATTTCATGCCCAAAGCTAAAATGGCGCTGCTGGCTAATATTATACTAGCAACAAAATAAGCCGTTGATAGACTGCCATATTCAGCAATAAATCCATAAGTCCAACTGCCAACAACCATGGCTCCAAATGTGGCCATTTGGTACGTTGATAAAGCGCGAGCTGTTACCCAGCGTGGCGCACATAATTGCACAGTCGTATTGAGACTTGTATGTTTTACCACCCAACCGGAGCCAGCTAAAAGCATACCCATAACAGATACGAGATAAACTGGTGCGAAAGCTAACAGTAATAGACCAATAAATATACAGGCAGTGCCCAGTCTGACCACATTTTCAGATGTCCATTTTTCACGTAGAATGCCGCCAGATATCGCGCCCATAACGGCACCAACACCATATCCACCTAAAAGGAATCCAAATGATAATGCGTTTCCATCATAGCGTTGGCTGACTAGAACGGGAGCGAGGGCAAGTATAGCACTGTTTGTCATACCTCCCATTGCACCGCGTACCATGGCGGTGCGAATATATGGAGATCTGATTGCAAACCGCATTCCAGCGCCAACGGCTTGCAGGATTGGTTCAGCCGGGATGTCAGATTGATCTCTCGTAGGTCGCCAGATCAGTAAAGTAATGATCAATCCGATATAGCTTAACACATTGACGAGAAAGGCCGTAGCAGCACTACTAATTGCGACTATTAAACCACCAATGGCAGGCCCAAGTGTGCGCGCTAAATTCATGCTCATACTATTTAAAGCAACGGCCCGGCCTAGTATATTGCGTGGAATCAAATCGCGTACCGACGCATGCCAAGAGGGATTGTTGATAGCGTTTCCTGAGGCAATAATGGCTGTAAATAGCAATAAAAACCAAGGTGTTATCCATTTGAAATAGGTCGCAGTCATAAGGGTGACAGCTGCACAAAACATAACTGTTTGTGATAACAGCATTAATTTGCGGCGATCCCATCTATCAGCGAGTGCGCCACCAAATATTGAAAACATCATCACTGGTAGGCTCATCGCTGTTTGGACCAGCGCTATAAGCTGGGGTGAATCAGTCAAACTTGCCATTAGCCAAGAGGCAGCGACGACTTGGATTTGGCTTCCCATGTTGGAGAAAGCGGTTGCGGTCCATAGGTTTCTATAGGTTGGTATGCTGAGTGGAGATATTTTCGCTTCCGGCTCTATGGAAGGTGATGTCTTTTCATTGTTTGAAGAAGTGTCCACATCATGCCTTTCGCTGGTGTCTGCCATTAGAAATTGGCTCAGTTGAAAGTGTGGAGATCACGTAGGCGGAATTCTTTGTGTGAGCGCTAATTTCATCTACCAAGTGTTTTTGCAATCGTGTTGGAAGCCAGTCTTTGCGTGTGGTAATACCAATTGCAGGAACAGGTGTAATAGGTGGATAATGCAATGCTTGTAGGTAATCTCTTTGGTGCATGAGTTCGTAATCAGTCATCAGCGTGAGCCGGTCACCAGATTCAAGTAGACTGCGAATGATTGTGAATGCACTGGTGCGAATGGGGGCGTGCGGACCTGAAGTGCCTTCAAAGAGTTTCTCAAAGCATTCTCTACGACTTGCACCGCGAGTACCTACAACCCACTCATATTCGAGAAGGTCTTCAGTGGTTATGTTGTCTTTAAAGGATAATGGATGGTTGGTGCGTCCGACAATATGAAAACATGTATCAGCAAGCGGTATATATTCGAGATTCTCTCGACCATCTTGTTGTACAAGTCCAACAACAAAATCGACATCACCATCAGATAAGCTTTGCATTAATTCTGGTGCATTCTCACTCACAATTTTTATTTCAGCATTTGGAAATTCCTGAACAAATGTATCTAAAACAGTCGCAAGAAGGAAACTGCCTCCAAAAGGCATTGCGCCAACAGTTATGCGTGAGCGTGTATTTCCACGGGATATTTCAATATCATTCTGGGCTGCTTCGATCTCCTGAAGAGCAAGCTTCATGCGCTTACCGAAATTCATGCCGGTAGGGGTTAATGAAAGACCAGCGGCTGTTCTATTTAATAGGGTGTTTTTTACATTAGCTTCCAGCGTGCGAAGGGCGCGTTGAACCGATGTGGGGACTAGGCCAAGCTCATTTGCAGCAGCTTCTAGATTCCCTGCTGCAAATATTGCGATGAGACAGTTTATTTGAGATCTGGATATTCGATTCGCAGCAATATCGAGATTGAGAGCTGTCTCTGAATTAGGAAGTTCTTGGAGTGCATCTCTTAAGCGATCAAAGAAACGTTCAGCGCGATGGTGAAAAATTCGTCCTAGCTCAGTGAGGTAGCTTCCACTTGTGCTCCGTATGAGAAGCTGAACACCTAATTGGCTTTCAAGTTTTAGAATAGCTTGGGTGACTGCTGGCTGAGATAAATTACATTCCTCTGAAGCGCGTCTAACGCTGTTTACACGTCCAACGGTTTCGAGAAGCTTTAATTGTCGAAAGCTTATGGATTCTGTTGTCATTTCATCGTCCTCCCAGTCTTATTTAGTTTGCTGTTTGAAATGAGGAGTACATCATAATTAATCACCATTATAGAGGGACAAAGAAGTGAGTGAACATGAAAATTGATGGTTTTTAGGTGTATATAAGTGCATTTTGTTGTCGTGATAATTATATTAATTTGTTGTAAAATATTATTTAAAAACAAATACTTAATATAATTTTTGTGTTATTGTTTAGGGTATTAAATTTCGGATATATTATGTCTTTTATTTCGAACGTTTGGATGCGAAACTTATATGGTCGGCATATTAAATTTATCACCAGTTTGACATAAAACTTATATCCATTTGTTGGAATTTGAGAAAGTTGGGTCGTTTTTAGACGTAGTATTTGAACATATGTAACGTACCCAATACGGAAGGGTTGGTTGTGGAGGCATCAAAAAACACACTTACTTTGGGCAAGTGTGTTTTTAAATGTGCTTATCGTTTTGGCGGAGGAATATAAGCTCTTAAATTAGCTACCTAGACTTGCAGTCGTATCGTCAAATAATTCGTCGACTGATAACTTGCGTGGAATGATTTTCTGTTCAAAAGCCCATTCTATAGCAAGTTGGATACCTTTGCGGTTCGCTTCTAAGCCCAATGGAGGGTATGGGGAGGGGACGCCTCCTTTAGTGAGCTCTCGACTGTCACAGATCATGCGATAGATCTCGCGAACGACTTCGGGATGGTTACGCGAAATATCTTCATGCACAACGAACATATGGTTTATTGGTACAACACCTTCACGGGCAAACCATTCCTTTGCTGCATCAAATGGTTTGGGAACAAGGTATTCCACCCGATCATCTTTTGGCAGATCAACCCCCTGAAGCGTAGCGGCAAGTTCACCATCCAGCATCAATTGGCCGATATCGGACCCTTTGGGTAGCTCAATGCAATTGGCGGGATCGGAATATTCTTCGAGATGACCTTCATTCACAGTCATCCAGGTCACTTTATTCAGGTCGACACCGTATTCATGTTGTAAAATGCCCCGCATCCAGAGGCCGGTTGTTTGTGCATATGTTCTTACGCCAACCTTTTTGCCTTCAATGTCTTTTGGGTTTACGTGTCCAAAATCTCTGTTGAAACCTGAACAATGGTGTTGAAAGCGTCCTGAAATAGGCGCGGGTAGCATGACATAAGGCTTGTTATAGCATTTGGCCTGAAGATAGGTAACGATTGCAAGCTCACCTGCATCATAGCTATTGCGCCGGATCATATCTTTAAAGCCATTGTGTGCTTTTTCTGGACCGCAAAAATCCAGTTCTACTTTGTCAGATGTGACGCGCCCATCTTTCATCGCAAGGGTGACTGGATAATCGGCAAGATTGGTTTTGAGCTTTAGCTTACCATTTTCTAATTGTTCCATTGTGTCCTCACTTGGAGCTATAGCTGAACTTCGATGAGAGATGGGCCAGGTTCATTGAATGAATCCAGCATCGCTTTTGTGAAATCTTCAGCTGTATTTACGGAGCGGGCAGAAACACCCATACTGTTTGCCATTGAAACCCAGTTAATTGTTGGGCGATCTATATCAATCATTGCCATAGCTTGTTCGCCGGGAGTGCCAGCGCCCATATTGGCGTATTCTGCTTTCAAGATGGCATATTTATTGTTGGCGAAGATGATTGTCGTAATGTTCAATCCTTCACGCGCTTGCGTCCATAAAGATTGAATTGTGTACATCGCGCTACCATCCCCAACCATGCACACGACACGTCTATCTGGACAGGCTAAAGCAGCACCAATGGATAAGGGGGTTGCATATCCAATAGACCCGCCGAGATTATTGATAAGATCATGAGGACGTGCGCCGACTGTATGCCCCATGGTCTCACGACCTGTTGTTAGCGACTCATCTATCACGATTGCATTTTCGGGAATGGAATGAGCAAGGGCGTGGGCGATGCTTAATGGAATTAACTCACCTGTAGGAGCGGGTGTTTCTACCCGTTCTTGTAGGATTGGCGCTGCATCTTGACCGCCGATAGCTTCAAGCAGCATTTCAAACGCTAATTCACTATCTTCGTCTTTTTCGACGAGACAATGCACGTTTGTGGAAGGGTCTTTGAGTAAGCTTGGTTTATCAGGATAGCTGAAAAACGCTGTGGGTTCATTGGTTTCCACAGTGATTATGTGTTTAAAGCCTTTTAGAAATTCTATAGCTTGTGGCACGGCATAAGGAATGCGTTCCAAAGGAACGCGGCCAGCACCGCGTTCAATACGAGCGGTGAAAAATTGTGTGCCTAACCGACATTTGCACGAGGCAGATACTTTTCCAGCTAATTCTAACGCTCGGCCTTTGGTTGCTTTGTTGGCAAGAACAATAAGCGCTGGTTCGCCACTCTTGAGAATATTGGCGACATTTTCAATTCGGCCAGTGTCTGGAACGCGCTTTTCATGTTTTACTTGAGGTAAAGCATGTGTGGGCGCGGCTTCCTCCCAGCTTGTGTTACCGGGCAAGATGAGCGTAGAAATCTGGCCTGGGTGGGCGTTAGCTGCAGCCACCGCTGAAGCCGTATCCCAAGCTATAGAAGATGCAGAATCTGCGCGGCGTACCCAATGACTTAAAGGCCGCGCTAGACCTTCAATATCAGATGCCAGTGGGGGATCGTATTTCAGGTGCGACATGGAGTGCTCACCTACGATATTTACCATGCCTGATGAAGCGCGTTTCGCGTTGTGAATATTGGCGAGTCCGTTGGCGAGCCCTGGTCCAAGGTGTAGGAGAGTGGAGGCTGGGGTCTCTTTCATCCTATACCAACCATCAGCTGCGCCAGTCGCTACACCTTCAAAAAGGCAAAGCACGCTCTTCATCTTTGGGTTATCCAAAGCCGCAAGAAAGTGCATTTCAGATGTGCCGGGATTAGCGAAACATATGTCTACGTTTTGGTCGATCAGTGTTGATACGAGACTCTCTGCACCATTCATGACAATTTCCTTATTAGTATCCGGCCATTTCGCGGCCTTCGCCGACAACGCCATAGCTGCGCTTGGGAGGGGACATCAAAAAGCGATATCCTTCACTAATTAAGCGTTCCACATTGCCCGAGTTTGTGTGTGGATTGCCCACGACAACATTGTGCTTGTGACAAATTGCAACGATCTTAGCCATTGCTTCAACAACTTCAGGATGGTCGTATTGGCGAGGGAAACCAAGCTCTTGAGAAAGATCTCCTTCACCGATTAGGATGAAGCCTATTCCTGGAACATTCGAAAGAATATCATCAAGATTTTCAATTGCCTGTGTGCTTTCGCACATTAGTCCTACAAGAATTTCACCATGTGGTACGAGTGGCCAAACATCTGCTTTTGCATAATATTCAACTTGGCTTAATCCCCAATATCGAGCTGCTGTAGCGGGACCATCGCCACGTACACCTTTGGGTTCGTACAAAGGCGCATTCTTTGGACGACCATAACGACATGAAGCCACGGCATTATAAGCTTGCTCTACTGTCGCAACGTGTGGCCAAACCACGCCATACACACCGCGATCAAGAACTTGTTTGGCAAATGCCTGGTTCATCTCAACACCATTGGCGGGTATACGTGCAATCGGTGTTACATTGGGCGCAACTGAGCCAGATTGTGCGATTTGTTTGCGGTTCAGCATGTATTGAAGAGCATCGCCTAAGCCAGCGACATCATATGGATTGTGCTCCATTTCGAAGATGATGCCGTCATAAGGTGAATCAGTCATCTCAATTGCAGCTTGTTTATCCAATTTTGAAAAAGCAGTAAAAGCGGGTTTGTTTGACTCAAAGGCACGGATAATACCGTTTAATCGTGTGTCAGCCATTTGGGGTGTCCCTCAGGAATAGAAGTCGTGTAAGAGAAAATTGGTGCCATAGACTTTTAAAGTGACGAGGCATTGTTCAAATTAATGACCGGTTATTTGTCTGTGCTCCAATACATGAAGCCCATGCCTTCTCCGGTTCCTGCTGGAGTTCGGTAGCTTGGGACATAGTCTACAAGCGTCATCTTTGCGCCAGCATCTTTGAGTGCCATCATAACAGATGTGTAGAGTTTGATTTCTGATGTGCCGGACTGATAGCTAGTTTCGGGTAGTGCGGAGAGACCTTCAAAATCATAATTGCCAAGCATTTCTATGATTTTACGGTCAAATTCTTCGTCACATACGAAGTGAGACAGGCCACCTGATGCGATAATGGCGACGCGCGCATCTGAATCCCAATCCTTAATGGCTTTTACAAGTGACTTTCCAAAATCAATACAGCGCCACATTGGGGGCTGCGTCGGTTCGTAGAAACAATTCATGAGAATTGGCACATGTGGAGGTGGATTATCACTCATAATTTGATGGTAGATGAAGCTGAAAGCATGCGGCACGATAGGGGCAGCGGGTTTCATCCAAACATTATCTGGCCATGAGAATAGGTCAGTGATGTCAAAGCCGTCTTTCTCAAAATTTTTGATGAGATAGTTGGCAAGCTCTGGGTGGCAATTGTGTGTAACTGGTTTGTCTGGCGCAAATACAGGGCGCTGTGGTGGACCGTTATGTACTTCCTCACCACTGTATATTGCGATTGAAGGAGACATGTGCGTGAAGATTTCTTGCTGGTCCTTGCCCAGAATAATCGCAACATCTACATTTGCGGCCTCATAAGCCTCTTTCATCTTTTGAATGGCAGCGTGATTACGTGCTTGACGTTGTGTGCGTTCCTCCAACGTAAGGAACGGTTCGAAATTTTCTGGTCCACGTTCAGCTTCTAGGTCTTCATAGTCCCAGCGTTTATTGCGATACCAGAGCATTTTTTTATTGTTGCGATCACGTTCGCCATTGGTGAGCCAGTCTTCAGGGGGCTGGCCCAGCATGCCGCTGTGTGGTTGTGCCATTCCAAATACTATTTCGGCCATTGGTAATTTCCTTTTTTATCACAATACATGTCATTTTTGCTGGGGAGGGATCAAAAAGACGTGGTGAGCGATTGATTTTAATTACAATTTTATGTCGACTTTGCTTCGTCGATATCGGTATTGGCTTCCGGTGTAACTTTGGGAGCCCATTCAGGTCTCAAGACCAGAAGAACGGTTGTTGCACCGATAATCAGGAAGACAAAAATCAGTGTCATAGGAGCTAGGTAGGAGCCTGATTTATGAAGCAGCCAACCTGTGATGATTGGTGCTAATATGCCCGCTGATGCAGATGCGACGTTCTGAAAACCTTTGACGACACCAGTTATTTCTTTTGGTATCAAGGTCAGTGTACACAACACTAAATTGTTGGCTGTCGTCAGACCTAAACCGGATAGCGATGCAATATTCCAGAAGAGAGCTTCTTCAACCGTTTCGGCACGTGCACCCAATAGTACGGTACATGCACATGCGAAGCCGGCAACAACAAAGGCTTTCCTAATAAGAATGGCACGTCCAAATTTTGCTATAAGTCTGTCAGCTGTCCAACCCGCCGTTAAGGCGACAATAGCGATGCCTGCAAAGCTAAAGAAAGTATACAGGCCCATTTCTTTTAGGGTTAATCCGCGTTGCTCGACAAGATATGATGGCATCCATGTCATGCAGAAAAATGTAAAATAGTTATAGCAAAAATTGATAACGAGCGTGCCCCATATGAGAGGGCTTGAAAGTATAGATTTAACAGGGATGGGCGATTTTTTCTTTTTGTTTCCAGTCTTGCTAAATTGTTCGGGCATATCGTTTTTAACAATAAAGATCCACGGAATTAGCCATAGTAAACCTGCTATACCCGTGACGATGAACATGAGTTGCCAGTTCATTGTAACAATCAACCATGCTGCTATTGGTGCCCCAAAAGCTGGACCAAATTTGGTTCCGAGCATGTAGATACCAACAGCCGTTCCGCTTTCATTTGGATCAAAATTTGATCTAATCCAACGATAACTGGCAGGGACGACGACAGCTTCTGCTGCACCAATAATCAGGCGCAAGACAATGAGGCCCCACAGTGCTGACATCAATCCGATTAAGGCAGAGGCGATACACCATATTGCAAAACAAATTGCATAGGGTCTTTTGACCCCATATCTATCAACTATATATCCCATCGGAACTTGAAAGAGGGCATATGACCAGAAGAAAGCTGAATTAATCCAACCTCGATCTACATCCGACAAAGCAAAATGAGCTTTGAAAGCGTCAACAGCGAGTGCTGAGGAGATATTGGTTCTGTCAAAGAAACCAATCAATGCTCCAAGCGCCAATATGCCCAATGTTATCCATTTCAAATGGGGAGGCAGGGATGATGCTCGTGGTTGGTCGGGCTCTGTTTTTGTGCTTGGTTTATTCACGTTTCTCTCCCCAGTCTTTTATTATTTGGATGTTTGCTTGTTTATTGTCTTTATGCAGACAGTCCGGGATATAGTTTGAGGGCTGTTTGTGAAAATATCCAGTTGCGGTCTTTATCGGTTAAGCTCGCCAGCCCTTCTTGCGCTGTAGCAAGTATTTCTGTCAGGCTTCCTGGCGATGTTGGGAAATTGGAACCCCACGCCATGCGGTCAGATCCAAAAACGGATACAACTTTCGGGAAGAAAGTTTCAGCGCTTGCTTCACCTTTTTTAACATCCCCAAAAATACGCGGTGTCAGTTTGAGGTAGATGTTAGGGATGTCTGCAATGTCAAAAAGGCTTTGAGCGTTGTTGTAAGGAGGTCCATCTAGAACATCTGGGCGACCTAAATGGTCTAGAATGATATTCGCACGCGGGAATTTTTTCGCTAACATGCTCACTTGTGGCAGGCCGATAGGGCCTGTCTGAATACACATTGGCAGACCAAGTTCTTCTAGTAATTCCCATGCTGCAAAAGAGCGAGGATCGTCAAGTTCGCTTGGGTCAAAAGCTTTTGTGCTTCCGCCTGTAAATAGACGTAGTCCGGCAAGCCCCTTTTTATTCCAAGCTGTGATTTGATCGCATGCATCTGACGTAAGTACATCAACAGAGCCGACAGCAATGAGGCGATCTGCAAATTCATTACATCCGTCAACGACATAACTATTGTCAAAGCCATATGTTGTTGAGCTGTGCACAACAGCCGCTTTGCTAACGCCGGCTTCGTCCATTGCTTCTATTAGCGTTTCAGCTGTACAGGGACGTTCCTGAGACCAATCCGAGCGAATGCCGAAAAGAGGAGACGGCGGATAAGTTTCTAAGTCACCTGATATTATATGTGGGTGAATATCAATAATATGATTGGTCACGATGTGTGCTCCCTAATTATTTGTTATTATTTACCTTTTGCTTTTAGGTGGGCATCTAATCTTGGGTAAACTCTTCGTGCATTGTCTTCGAAAATTTTCTGACGATCCGCATCTGAGAGAGCATCACAAGCATCCAGATAGCGTTTTGTGTCATCAAAATAATGACCGGTGTTGGGGTCTTTACCGCGCACTGCCCCAACCATTTCAGAGCCAAACAATACATTGCTTGTTGGGATGACTTTTGTCAGGAGTTCGATGCCAGGGTGGTGGTAAACACATGTATCGAAAAATATGTTGTCGAGGAGGCCTTCAAGTGGTCTGTTGGCCATTTCAAGAGACATTCCGCGATAGCGACCCCAGTGATAAGGAACTGCTCCGCCACCGTGAGGAATCACAAAGCGTAAATTTGGGAAATCTTTAAATAAATCGCTTTGCAATATTTGCATAAATACAGAGGTGTCTGCGTTTAAATAGTGTGCACCAGTGCCGTGAAAGTTGGGGTTGCAGGAGGCTGCAACGTGGATCATGGCTGGAACATCTAAATCACACAAAGCTTCATAGACAGGATACCAAGAGCGATCCGTCATAGGCTTACCTGTCCAATATCCCCCAGTAGGGTCCGGGTTTAGGTTACAGCCAACAAATCCCATCTCTTCTACACAGCGACGTAATTCAGGAATACTATTTTCCGGAGGTGCATGAGGCGTTTGTGGCAGCTGACATACCGGCACGAAATTATCTGGGTAAAGGTCAGCCACACGGCGCACAAGATTGTTTGACACTTCTGCCCATTCAAGTGCAGTGCGTTCATTGCCTAAATGGTGGCTCATCAATCCCGCGATAGGAGAGAAGAGTGTAAGATTGCTCCCTCGGTCTTGCTGGAGTTTTAGCTGGCCATTGCCAACACCTTCACGGATTTCATCATCAGTTACATGTGCTCCGGATACTTTGGGAGCATTCACAGGATCATCAGCATACTGTACCTGCTTTTGTCTCCAATCTCTAAAAGACTGGGGGACTGTAGTGAAGTGACCATGGCAATCGATAATCATGTAAGCCTCTGAAGATTGTAATTATTCTTTCTTCCAGCTTAGCTGATCAATTTCAGGCTTGGGGTATAGAATTTGAGGCATGCTGCATAAGAACATACTGTGGCGAGCCTATATTTACCCAGTGAAAGTGTATTCGTTTAGAGTTCGAACAGAAATCGTGAAAATGTTTATATCCAATATTGTATCAGAGCATCCAACAAATGAGGGATATGGGGCATTTAGGTGGAAATTTGTACAATAGAAACAGTTATTAAGATTGGAGTATTGTATCTTGAAGTCGCAATTTTTTTTGAAAAGTGGCTGTCCACACTGCTTGAAATTGTACATATTTTTAAGTGAAACCGGATTATCCAAAGAGTATGATATTGAAGTTTTCGAGCACGGAACTTCTCGGCATACAGCGATAAGGATAGACATGGAAAAGAGCGGTATAAAGCCTTCTTTTCCTGCTGTTTTGACTCATTCTGGAATATGGCAGACTGACTCTGAAAATCTCATAAGCCAGCTGGCTCGCGATCGTGGAAATGATATTGAGAACCTGTCTTTATATCAATATTTTGTGCGTGGTTTATATCCCAAATACGGAGCTATGCGACGTGAAAACATTGAGATGAAGAGAACAATAGAGAGCATGCAAAAAACTAAATAGACTAATTTTTTCTAGTGAAAAATATAAGCCGCCCGATCTAAATCGCGCGGCTTATTTTGGTTTTAGGTTCTAAATTGCTTCTAGAAACGTTTCTCTAATGTCAGAGACCATTCTGCTCCGCGAGATGGAACAAATGTGGATGTGTAGGTTGGAGATTGACCTGAAAGCTCAAGACCTGACAGGATGTATTCTTCATCTAGAATATTGGAGCCTGCGAGAGCGATACTCCAGTTTGCTTCATCGTCTGAATCGTATTCAATACGGAAGTTTGTTACGCCATAAGCATCAATTCTAACTGAGTTATCACCATTGCTTGCTTCAGTTTCATCTGTCCAACCGTAGTTCAATGCAGCTTTAACAACACCGCCCAACATATCACGATTGAAGTTTGCTCCGGCCGAGAAACTCCATTCTGGCGCGAGTTTTGAATCGCGGATCGGACAATTGTCAACATTTACATCTTCAAATGCAATGTCAGGACATTGGTCAAAATAGTATAGTTCTGATTCAGGATCTAGTTTACTCCAGTCGTATTTTGTGTGGCCGACAGACCCTGAAACTGACCAATTTTCACTTAAAATGAACTCTCCGTCTGCTTCAAATCCGCTGATTACAACATCACCAGCATTTGTCATAACAAGACTAGGGCTGCCAAAACGAGGCTGGTAGAATGTAGCAAACTGAACAATATGATCTTTGATGTCCATCGCGTAGATTGAGGCATTTGTCCGCAGGCGGCTATCAAGCCAATCTGCTTTGATACCTACTTCGTAGTTGATAACGTCTTCTTGATTGTAAGGGCGGACTGGGGTGTCATATGCAACACAGCCGGATGCCAAAGGTCCGGGGCCACAAGATGGCTCTGGTACGTGGGTCACGAGGTTGTCGGAGAAGCCGCCACCTTTAAAGCCGGTAGAAACTGTTCCATAAACCATTTTAACAGGGTCGACAAAGTAACGTGCAGAAACACGCCAGTCAAAAGAATCAAATTTCGCTGATCCTGTGAAAGCATCAAAGCCGTTGTTTGTGTAGGCTTGTCCGCTAAAGCCATCTACGCCTGCAACAACGACGCCATCACCATCCCAATCTATTGTTGCGCCCGGATAGTCTTCTGCAATAGGAACTTCATCGGCACCACCATTTACGACGTCATAGAAACCGATAACGGTAGATTTGTCATCTTCACTATAACGCGCACCGACAGTTACTGAGAATTTCTCTGAGAAGTCATAGACCATATTTGCAAAGATAGCTTGCGTTTCCACTTGAGCATCAACGAATTCTTCGGCCGCTTCTACATTTCCTTGCTGGAAAGGGGCACCAAAGATCAAGTGGGCACGGTCTCCTGTGTGCTCAAAAGGTTGCTCTTTGAAGAAGTAAACACCACCGAGCGCTTTTAGTTTGTCGCCAGTATAGTTCAATGTGAATTCGTGTGATTCAGAATCAACTTCGGTAACATTTACACGATTGTACAGGTTACCAAATAAGACATTCTGCGTGTAATATTCACCCTTAATCATTCCACCTAGATAATTGATCGACCAAGTATCATTAAAGTCATAGCCGACTTTCAAGCTGTATGCGGTGTTTTTAATGGAGTCTTCAAGCTTACATAGTTGATCCGCAGGGATGTAGTCGCCTTCAACTGGGGTAGCCTGATCTAAATAACAAGGAAAAGAACGGGTGTAATTATCACCACTGATAAATCTAGGATCTTGAGCGACCAGAGGGTCTAGTCCGTTGTTTTGTAAATAGGCCTGCAATCCTCTGAGTGCTGGAGACAATGAATCATCATTGATTGGGATTGGGTCACCTGGATTGATAGCATTTATACCACCTTCTCCCTGACGAACAGAAAAGTCTGAAATGATAGGCGTAGGAGATAATCCGTTACTCTCAGCGACAGTTCCAGATAAGTCTATTGTTAGTTTATCAGTTGGCTCTAAACGCAGAGCTGCCCGAAAGGCGGTTTCATCTGTATTCCCAGAGTCATGAATAACATTTCCATCACGGTCTGTGACATTAATATATCCGTCTCTGTTCCATGTACCTGCATTTACTCGCAGAGCGGCACGGTCGCCCATAGGAATGTTGATCATTCCGGTTAAATCAGCTCGGTTACTCGTGCCAACAGCACCGGCAACGCGTGCACCGAACTCATATTCTGGAGCTTTTGTGTTATACTGAATTGTACCTGCGGTAGAGTTTCGTCCAAATAGTGTCCCTTGAGGCCCGCGAGAAATTTCTACGGATTCAACATCAACGAGTTTCAACAGTGAGCCCATAGTTCTTGGGTAGTATAATCCATCAATATAAACGGCCACCCCAGGTTCAGCAGACACGCGTCCACTAGCGGTGGAGACACCACGAATAGAATATAAAGGCACTGACTCACCAAATGGTGTTGCTCCACCAATTGAGAGGTTGGGCATGAAGTTAGATAAGTCTTTGAAATTACCTGCATCTAACTCAGTAAGGTCACCTGCATCAAAGGTGATGAGTGATGTTGGCACTTCTTGTTCTGTAAAGGATACGCGCTCGGACGTCACAACAATCGTGTCGATCATTATGCTGCTGCGTTCTTTTTCTTCGGTTTGCGCCTCTGCCTGTGTTTCTGTTTGTGTTGCTTCCTGTGCGCTAGCTGACAGCCCCATTGCCAGCGCAAGCACACTTGGTACTGCCGCGCTCAATTTTAGAAATTGTTTCCGCTTCATATTCTTCCTCCCAGAATTGATGGCACTAACTGCCACACTTTGTCTGAGCATGCTTTCATTGATCTTGAGGTTTTCGGGTATAGATTTCGTGGACAAGCTGAAAATATCTACAGCCAAATGCCCATGAAATTTATATCCTGAGCAGTCATTAGTTATGGAATGCCGTTGATTTTCGATTTTTGTTTTTTGTTTTTGAATGTTGCTTCTCTACAAAGATAAGGCAAAATCAAAGTTGTAAAAATTGGTGCTGTCCTGCTCTGGTAAAGTATAAATAGAGTAGAGTTTGTAGTTCTGCTTCCATTATACAAAGGCCTATAAAAGGTGGTCTTTGGAATTGCATTTAAGGTATTGATGCGCCGAATGAATATGGCGGTCCCTGATTTCGATAACCTCCTATATAGCCGCAAGCTCTAAGTATTCTGAACGTACTGAATTTAATGCAGTTGAGTGATGTGTACACCAATTGATGCGTTTGAATATGGGAGATAGATATGGAATTGACGGGTAAACTCTTATTGGGAGATAGTTTCGTCAAAGGAAGTGGAGGTAGCTTTAAAGGCTTTAATCCAACAACTTCTATGGAAATGTTTCCCGAATTTTATGGTGCTTCTGTGGAAGAAGTGTCGACAGCGTGTCGGTTGGCTGACGAGTCTTTTCAGGCTTTCCGTGCGACGAGTCTCGAAGAAAGGGCAAACTTCCTTGAAACTGTTGCGGATGAATTGGAGAAACTCAAATCTTCAATCGTCGCAAGAGGCGTTCAGGAAACAGGTTTGCCCGAAGGACGTTTGCAGGGGGAATTAGGGCGAACAACTGGTCAGCTGCGTTTGTTTGCTAATGTGGTCAGGGATGGCGGATATCTTGATGTCCGCATCGACGAGGCAATGCCCGATAGGACACCACCACGACCAGATTTAAGGTTGGTCAATATTCCTGTTGGTCCAGTTGTTGTTTTTGGTGCAAGTAATTTTCCGCTTGCTTTCTCAGTGGCGGGAGGAGATACGGCCTCCGCATGGGCGGCGGGTTGTCCAGTTATTGTTAAAGCCCATTCCGCACATCCAGGTACATCTGAGTTGGTTGCCAAGGCAATCGCGGCTGCGGTTAAGCACTGCAATATGCCAACAGGTGTTTTCTCGATGCTTTTTGCTGCGTCTCGCGATGTTGGAACGGCACTTGTTGCGGACCCCAGAGTTAAAGCCGTTGGATTCACTGGTTCTCGTCAAGGAGGATTAGCACTTCAGGCAATTGCGCAATCGAGAGCTGAGCCAATACCAGTATATGCTGAAATGAGTTCTATAAACCCTGTCATACTTATGCCAGAGGCGATGCAGCAGAAAGCAGCAGGCATTGCGCAAGCTTTTGTAGGGGCGCTAACTATAGGGGCAGGCCAATTCTGTACTAATCCCGGCTTGGTGCTGGCTGTTGAAGACCCGTCACTAGAGCTATTCAAAGAAGAGGTAGCAAAAGGGCTGGCAAATAGCGCTGCAGCGACGATGTTAACGGCAGGTATCTGTGAGGCATATCAAAGCGGTGTTCGCGCTCTAAAGGCCAATCAGCATGTTTCATGCGTTGGCGAGGGGATGAATGCTGAAGGTGTGGTTTGTCAGGCTCATGTCTTTGAGGTGGACGGGGCTAACTTCCTTGCTGATGAGACTTTGCAGGATGAGGTTTTCGGCGCAGCATCCCTTATCGTGAAGTGTGAAAGCGTATCTCAACTGAGAGAAATTATCACGATCTTAGAAGGGCAGCTAACAATTTCAGTGCACGCCGACGCAGGCGATGAGCCAGAAGTGAGAGCACTTTTGCCGTTATTAATGGATAAGGCAGGACGTGTTCTTTTTGATGGGTTTGGTACCGGAGTTGAAGTCTGTGACGCCATGGTGCATGGCGGCCCTTATCCTTCGACAACAGCACCAGCGACGTCTTCTGTTGGTTCAATTGCAATCAAACGCTTTTTGAGACCTGTTTGTTTTCAAAATCTTCCGCCTAGTTTGATGATGCCAGAAATATCTTCTGAGAATTCTGCCGGCATTCCTCAACGTGTGAATGGCGGTCTTAAAATTGGTTAGCAAACGTCTAGAGGCATGCCTGTCCAATGATAGGAAATGCGCCTGAATGGGCAGGTATTGTGTTCAAGTGATTGAAAAAAATCTCAAGCTCAGGATCGTATTCGGATCAAATAAAATGAGAAAAATAAAAATACAAAACGATATTCTGGAGGACAAGTGATGTCTAAACAAAAAGTTCCGCTTAAAATTGCTGTTGCGGAATTACCGCACACATCTGCCGTCCGCAATGGATCTATTCCTATTGAGGGGGTTGATGCTGAATTCCTGACAATCCAGCCCCAGATCGCTGCCTTTAGACGTATGGTTCGTGATCTTGAGTTTGATGTGTGTGAATTGGCCCCAACCACATATATAATTGCTAGAGCGCATGGTATTCCAATTATTGCTTTGCCAATTTTTGTTTTGCGTCGCTTCCATCACTCAGGCTTACTTGTGCGTCCTGACGCGGGCATTAAAGTGCCTAAGGATTTGGAAGGTAAAAAAGCAGGAGTTCGCGCTTATTCCGTGACTACAGGTGTCTGGACGCGTGGAATTCTTGAAGAAGAGTTTGGTTTAGACAATTCTAAAGTCACTTGGGTGGTGGATGATGAAGAGCATGTTTCTGCATTGAAATTGCCTTCTAATGTTATCAAAACGCCTGCTGGTCGTTCGCTTAATGATATGATGGCGAAAGGAGAGCTGGTTGCTGGCTTTCACGGGAATGCAGGTGTTGGTCGAACAGGTGATCCAACAAGTGGATGGAAATCAGTTGAAGTTGATTATCCGGACATGTTTGAGAACCCTGAAGAGCTTGAAGCGGAATGGTATCAGCGGACTAATATCTATCCAATGCACGGAACTATCGTAGTCAAAGAGGCGGTTCTTAAAGAAAATCCTTGGATTGCGAAATCGCTCTTTGATGCATTTGAGCAGGCGAAGTCAGAATGGTTAGAAACACTTGGGACTTCAGGTTCTGATCACCCTCAAGATGTGAAATATCGTAAATACCAGAAAATTGTTGGCCACGATCCGCTGCCATATGGAATTGATGAAAACATTGAATCTATTAAAGCGCTTGAGCGTATCGCATTCAGTCAGGGCATGTTGCCCAAACGTATGAGTGTTGATGAGCTTTTCGTCGATCCGCGTAAGGTTTAACCATCATAAAGTGAAAAGGGCCTTCTAGATTGGGAGAGCCCTTTTTTTTGAGGGAAGTAGCATGTCTTTTCTAATCAAATGTTGCGCAGGAGCGGCGCTCGCTTTTTGTAGCCTAGTGGTCGCTAATTGTTCGGATACTAAGTCCGAGATTGCAGCGAAAACATCTAGTGATGCTGAAGATTCTAATGTTGAAACAGCAGCTATATTTGAGCGGTTTGAATATGAGGGACGAGACCCTGAATATTTAATAGGTAAGAGTGAGAATGAGTATTGGAACCCGATCCTACCGGGGAGTTATCCAGATCCGACGATTATGCGGGTTGAAGATGACTATTATCTAGCTCTTTCCAGTTTTGGATATTTTCCTGGGTTGCCAGTTTTCCATAGTAAGGATCTTGTGAATTGGTCGCTTGTCTCAAATGCAATTGATCGTCCCGGTATGCTGGATATAGATAGCGTGTCGTTTTCGCGTCGAGGCGTCTGGGGTCCAACAATAGAATATCACAATGGTCGATATTCTATTGCATCTGCATGTAGTGATTGTGGCGGTAATTTTATTGTTACAGCTGATCGTCCTGAGGGGCCGTGGTCTGATCCAATCTGGCTAACGGATGTTGGGGGCTTCGATCCAATGCTATATTTCGAGGGAGATAAAGGTTGGTTGCTATATCACGCCGATCCCCCGGGTGGACCTCAATATAAGGCACATGGTGCGATCTGGATTCAAGAAATTGATCCTGTCTCTTTTGACCGATTGAGTGAGCCTCATATGATCGTTGATCGAGGGTCTAATGTAGAAGAAGAGCCCATTTATGTGGAGGGGCCGCATATTTATAAAGTGGATGATTATTACTTCTTATCGGTTGCCGAAGGAGGAACAGGTTTACAACATAGGCAGGTAGTTTTTCGTTCAAAAGACTTGCTTGGCCCTTATGAACCTTATGAAAATAATCCTATTTTGTCTCAGGCCGGCCTTCCATTTGATCAGCCAAATCGTATCACGACGACAGGGCATGCTGATCTTGTTGAGACGCAAAATGGTGATTGGTGGGCTGTATTTTTGGGAACGCGAAACTATACGGAAAAAGACTATTCAGCAGGTCGCGAAACCTATCTCATGCCAGTTTCGTGGGAAACTGGTTGGCCAGTTATTATGAGCAATGATCAGCGCATGCCGCATAAGATGCCCAAGCCAGATCTACCGGAATTTGTGGCGGACGGGGCGCTATTGCGAGGAAATTTTGAAATTAAGGATGAGTTTGACACTGAATTAGGTGATGATTGGGTGTTTATTCGCGCACCGGAAACAACATGGTGGGAAACGGGTGAGGGTGAGCTTATCATACACCCAAACGGAGAGCGCCTTGATAATGGTCGTCAACCTTCTATCGTTTCAAGACGTATTCAGCACAATTATTTCACTGCAAAAACCGAAGTTTCTTTGAGTGCCTCAAATTCCGAAACAGAAGCGGGGCTGGTGATTTACAAGAGCAATCTCGCCTATTTCACTTTGGGACTAGTGAACAACGAATTGGGACAGGCTGTACTTCGTTTGCGTGAACGTGCTGGCAAGGATGATGTCGTCGGTGGTCGGGTTTTGGTTGAAAAAGTGTTGGGCAAGACGGGCGACGATAATGTTGAACTCAGCATTGAAATGGATGGGCCGATCATTTCTTTCTTTTATACATATGGCGATGGTGTTCCTCAGCCATTGTTGGTCAATGGTGACGCTTCGATTGTAAGTCCAATTCGAAGCTGGGATTTCATTGGCGCGATGATTGGTTTGTACGCAGCAGCGGAATGAAATTCTGCTCCCAATGATGGGCATTGATAATTCCACGTCCCACCTATGATCGTGAAAGTTTGTAGGTGGGCAGGCCGGTGTCTCTCTCTCACTGAGAGACGGTGGCAGAGTTTGAGTCCCACAATTTTGAAGGGTCTAATTGTCCTGAAAATAGAAGCTTAGATGTTATATTGTCGCGATTATATCCTGCGACTTCAAGCAGAGACTCGAAATTGGCTGGCAAGCTTTCGGTTTCATTCAGTGGCGAATTCAAAATAGAGGTACTAAATTCATTTGATATCACGGTTTTAACCGTTTGAATGACAGCTGTATCTGTCATGCCTGTACAGATATATATTTTGTTTTTTGCTGGTGACGACATACGGGCAAATAGACCGTAATCTGTGTGGCGCTGGCTTCTGTTTCCCTGAAGCAGGAATTCATTTTTTGTTTGTGTATTTGTCAGCCGCGTAAAATCGTGACTTGCTGAAAAATTGGATATGTCAAAGTAAAAATCGGATAATAATCCGAGTGTCTTTATGTGACCGATAAAAATGATGTGATTTTCACGAATGTCGGCTGTGGTCAGCTCGGATGCCATCTTTACGGTTGTTCTTTCGCGCGGAAAATCAGGCATTGAGGAGACAAGAAAAGTTCCGATTGAGGCACCGTTGCTGGTGCGCGCATTGGAAGATGGAGTATATTTTCCAGTTTCTATCAGGCCACTTTCTTCTGCATCATAAAATTCTTCTAGGGAATTTATGGCCGTATCCCTAATGTATAGACTTCTATTATTATCTTGCTCTTCTTCAAAAAAGAAGAAGTCTCCTTGCGCAATAATAATTGGACGGTCATTGTCATAAATTGGTGCCCAAATACTGTTGGCGGCAGTATTGACTGGCTGGGAGGTTGAGGAGAATTTTTCCTTGATGAAAACGCCAATAAAAAATATTGCAGCACTCGCAGCGAAAAACATTGCTAGCTGTTTAAAAGCTATTTGGCGCGGCAATGTTTGCCCTCTCAATGAGGGTGTTTCTTCGGTCCTATTTGATGGCGCGAATTCAAGCTTATAGCTTCCAACAGGGATAGATAATTCCAAATCTTGGGTATTTCCGGACTTGCGAGAATAATAGTCTTCAAGCTTTTTTCGTAAATTATGAACATACACGCGGACGTAGGATTCCGTGGAAGGATCAAAAGTTCCACGTTTATCGAAAACATCAATAGCGATATCAATTTCTTTCGTCGGTACATCTGTGATGGTCCGCTCTGCAAGATATCGCAATAGTCGAATGTATCTTTTGCTGCGACCTAAGGCTCCGCTATTAAGGACGTTGGAAATCTCTTCTTCGATTTCTTGCTTCTTGAGCATGCTAATCCTCCTATTTACTTGTTTTTATTATGTTAATTATGTTTGTAAACAAGTTTTCTAACCAATAATAACTTCACCCAGTTCAATTTGTCGAGCATTGTTGGACGTTCTTGGAGTTTGGCAAAAGAATCAAACCGAGAAACCCAAAAAATATAATCAGACCCATGCTTTCTATATGCGTGGAGTCTGAAGAAAAAGGGGAGTTTAAGGTTTGATGTTATCAGATCAGATACAATTTCAACATCTGCGGCTGGTTGAAACGGCGGCTCAGTTAAACAGTCTTCGGCGCACTGCGAATGAACGAAATGTGACGCAGCCAGCAGTCACGCGCGCAATTCGTAATTTTGAAAGTCTAGTAGGTGTGCGTCTTTTTGAGCGGACAATAAAGGGAAGCTTTGTTACTCCTGAAGGCAGAGTTGTGGCTGAACGGATACGGCGTTTTAGAAAGTTTTTACTACAAGGTTTAGAAGCTGGACTAAGGGCGGATGCATCTTGTCGTGCTGAAACACTCTCAAACCGCGTCACGCGCTCTCAAGTAAAAGCGCTGATATCTGTGAGAAAATTTGGGAATGTGGAAGCTGCGGCGCGTAGTCTCAATATTACGCCGCGAGCACTTCTCAAGTCTATACATTTATTAGGCCGGAATTCTGATACGGAATACCTTATTAAAGGCAGAAACGGTCCTATTTTAACGGAAGAGGGTGAGGAGTTTGCAAAATATCTTCAACTTGCAGTCGCGGAAATTGACTCAATTGAACAAGACCTCTCTACCAATAATGTATCTTCCAGCGGAACAATTCATATTGGTGTTATGCCCAGTTGTAGCTGTAGGATTTTAGCTCAAGCACTAAACCACTTCACGCAAAAATATCCAAAGATAACGGTCAAGATCAAGACAGCGAATAGTGCCGAATTATTGAATAGTCTAAGTAATGGTGACCTAGATTTAGTGTACGGCCAGACGTCAGATCAGGCATGCGATCACTTGGAACACCTACCTCTTTGGAGGCCGACTTTGCATGTTGTTGTTCGACAACGCCATCCGTTGACTTTCGCTGGTAAATTAGAATTGAGCGACTTGATTGGCTATAGTTGGGTGATCAGTGATCCAGAAGGATTGCATCAAGGATTCTTGAAAAAAATAACAGGTGGTTTGAAGCTTCCTTCCATACCTGTTGAAACAAACGCACCTAATTTGATTGGTGAGATTCTTTCAGGCAGCGACATGCTGAGTTTCATGACTGATCAGGAATTAAGTTCTCAGGCACGCCATCTGGTGCCGCTGGATTTGAAATTTGTTGAAAATGGCCCGCCCGTCGGCATTTTTAAGCGTCGGAGTTGGAAGCCGAATAAAGTTCAGAATAGTTTTATGTTAATAGTTTCAAGTATACTTGGAGGCAAGAGCATTAAAATTTTTGCATGAATAAGTATTGTAAAATACTTAAAATAAATCTGGTCTATAAATTGATAGATATATATTTTTATAATCTCATTTTGTGAGCTCTTTTTGTATATAGGTTGTATTTATTATTATAGTGCCAGCCTTTTTTTATATGTAATTATAGTTTTAGGGGAGACTCATTCTGATCTGAATATGGTCGGGTTCCAATAATCGGATTTTCAAAAATCCTGAGACAATAAGAAAATAGGGAGGACAAAAAATGAAAAATAGACATAGTTCTGAAGGCAATGGTCATCTTTTAAAGTATCGTTTGAAGTCAACGTGTGCGGCATTTTGTTTGTTGATGACGTCGGGTGGATTCGCAGTTGCTCAAGAAAGTGCTGAGGTCGAGGCTGACGAAGAAAAACGAGCAATATTGGATACTGTTGTTGTATCTGCGCGTCGTCGTGAAGAGAGCTTGAATGAGGTCCCATCTTCTGTTGTTGCTCTTGGGGAAGCGCAACTTGAAAATTTGGGCGTAATTGATGTAACTGATATCGGGACGTCTGTTCCTAGTTTGACCATTCAAAACAATGTTGGTGGATATCGCAGTACACTAGCTATCTTCATTCGTGGTATCGGGAATACCAATGGTGGCGGAGGCGGTGCGCTTCAGGCTGCCGGTTCTGCAATGTATATTGATGGATTTTATATTCCCAACCGTATTGGGAGTATGTTGAGCACTCTGGATGTAGACCGTATCGAGGTTTTACGTGGTCCTCAGGGGACCTTGTTTGGGAAAAACTCAACAGGTGGTCTTGTCAATATCGTGACGAAACAACCGGAAGATGATTTTTCAGCTGATATGACCGTGCGGGCAGGTTCGTACGGGGATCGCTCATTTAAAGGGTCGGTGAATCTGCCGATTACGGACTGGGCTGCGGCTCGCGTTGCTGTGGCGAAAGAAACATATGATGGGCATTATTATAACACTTATTTTGGTCAGGACTGGGGTGCTCGTGATTTAGAAGCTGTTTCAGCTCAATTGCGTTTAAAGCCAACTAAAAACGTCACTTTTGATGTTGGTTTCCGAGGTAATTATCAGGATGACCAACAAGATGGTGGTGGATGTCGTGTCTATCCAGATCAGGGCATGCTTGATACGGCCAACACGATTGCTACTGATCTCGGACGTGAAAACCCGTATACAGGACCAGCCTATAGTAATGGTGTTGTGCAATGGGGTGGCGGTTTAACAGGAAACGGGCATTTAGAAGACTTATACCCCGGTGCGACGCTTGATTTCTGGGATGCCTGTATCAGTGATAGTGAGCAGGGCGATTATCATTTCTCATCTGAGAAAGCGACATTCCTGAAGCTTGATAATGAGTTTAAAACGGCATCTTTAGCATGGGAGTCTGAAGGATCAGTTGGGATCTTAGATGAATTAAGTGCCAAGCTTAATTATGGGAATTTCTTTTCATCACAACACTATCTTGGAGAGAGAGACTACACGCCTGTCATGAGCCACGCGGCTGGAACGACACCTTATGGAGATGGGCGTGCCAGAGAAACAGAAAGTTTTGAGTTTCTTTTAAGCGGTTCGTTGATGGATCGTGTGGATTTTGTGTTGGGTGCAAACACATATGACGATGTTTTCTATGAAGGTGGTGGAGATTGTCTGAGAGCTGTTCAAAACGGTGATACAGCAGCAATCGTGGCTGGAGATGCATTTGTTGATTGTAAGACAGATGGTAATTTTCAAGGACTTAATCTTATTGGAAAACCATCCGGCGGTGGACCAGGTATTGCTGGTCGTTCGGGTTTGATCTCTTCTGAAGCTGTGTCTTTCTTCGCTGATGTTACTGTAAACCTAACAGATTTGTGGGCATTGGAATTAGGTATTCGTCAAACTGATGAAGATCGTTTCTTTGATCAGGTCGAATTTGAGTTTGATCGTCAGGCTTGTAGTTATGCAAGTCTTCCGTGGGGATCGCCGACCGATGGCCCGGAAAGTCAAATGTGTGAACTAGATTATGGTGTCGGTGGAACTACAAACGGCGTGGAATTTTATAACAGTCGTGAGACTTCCTATTCCGCGACCACACCTCGCGTCTCTTTAAAACGTAAAATCGGTGAGGATTCTATTGTTTATGCTCTTTACTCTGAAGGGTTCTTGTCGGGTGGTTTCAACGACGAGCTGCAGGATCCTATATTGGATCCGCTAGTTACTTATGGTCCTGAGAAGGTCAAAAACTATGAAATCGGTGTAAAGGGCAACTTTTTTGATGGAAGGTTGAACTTAGCTGTCGATTATTTTCTTATGGATTATCAAGACAAACAAGAATCGATCGAGATTGATAACTCTTCAGGACAGTTTGGAAATGAAGAAACTATCGGATTGACGACTAATGCGGCAGCTGTGGAGATCAGCGGTGTTGAATTTGAAATGCGTGCCATGCCTTGGGATGGCGGTGTTGTTGCACTCGATTTTGGTTATTTGAAAAACGAGTACACAAATTATCAGACATTTGACCCAGCAACGGAAACATATGTCGACCTAACAAACACTGCGATTAATGACTACACACCGGACCTGACGATAAATGCCATGCTGCAGCAAGATTTCACACTGAAGTCTGGGGTTCTGACTGGTATGATTGGTGTTAATTGGCGAGATGAATATGACTATCAATCAACGACGATTGATGCGCCTGCTTCTAGGTGTATTCAAGATGCATATTCAACGGTAAGAGCGCGTGCAACTTATCGTCCGGATAATGCAAATTGGCAATTGGCAGCATATGCAAAAAACCTGACGGATGAGCGTTACCTAAATAATTGTGGTTTCCAGGAACGTCAGGGTGTCTATTCCTATCAATATGGTGCTCCAAGAACGCTTGGGTTGGAATTGAAATATTTCTGGGATTAGGACGTTTCCGCTTCTGCCCCGAAATTAACTGGGTTCCCGCTTTGGCGGGAACCATCCTCTTTCCTTAAAATTCTGGAAATTCGATGCGTGTCGATAATCAACAAAATGGCTCAAGTGAAACTGCTTGTAATCCGCAAGGGAACGCGGTTGAGGCGGGGCATATAGTGGCTCATATTGAGAATTCAGCTAGTCATAATCAGGCAATTTCTCCGCGCGGGGTGTCCCTCATATGTGCTGTTTTTATTCTGATATATCTATGTGTTTTAATGCTTTTAAAGATCAATACACCTGAGGTTATTGATTCAGATAAAGTATCGGCTAAGGAATTTTTTGCAGGTAAAACGATTACCGCGATTTCTCCAGCGGGCCCTTCCTCAACATTTACAGTGCTAGCGCGGCTCATGGAGCCTTATATTGAGAAATATACCGGAGCATTTGTAACGGTCCAAGCTGTGCAGGCTGGTGGTGGATATCAGGCCCGCAATCTAATGTTTAAATCAAAGCCCGACGGCTTAACAATTGTTCTAGTTGGGCATGGGCCGAAGATGATTACTGGGTCGATGTTTAAGCGTGCTGGTGTGCGATATGACTGGAGTAAGTTTGTTCCGTTAGGGAAGCTCACAGAAACAAGCTTTGTACTTTATGCTGATGCTAACTCCAAATGGGAAAGGCCAGATGATTTAGTTTCTGAACGTTTCTTCTTTGGTGAAAGTACACCCTTTTTTGGGCCGCAATTTGCGGCGGCTTTAGGGTGGGAGAATATGGTTGTCATTCCGGGTTATACAAGTTCCGCAGGCCGAGCGACAGCTGTTTCCCGTGATGAAATTCAGATGACTGCAGGCAGTGTTGAGCTGTATGCGTCACAGCCCGATGCAGTAAAACCGATAGTGACGGCATTGCCGCTTAGCCAGTATCCAGAGGTTCCGACATTGGCGGAGGCTAGTGTCGGGGGGAGGGCTAAGTGGGCTGATTACATTGATGACTGGATGAGCGTTATGTATCTGGTCTATGCGCCGCCAGGAATAGCTGAAGATCGTGCTGATTTTCTGGAAGACGCGCTACGAAGGACTTGGGCTGACCCTGATTTCCGACATGAATTAGAGCGTTTGCAATTAAAACCAACACAAGAATTTATATCCCGAAAAGTGATTCAGAAACGTTTCGATCGCCTGTCGTCGCTCACGCCGTCTGAAATAGAAGAACTTAGAGAAATTATTGCCCAAAAATATAAAGTTCGAGGGTAGATAAATGACAGATATTAAACATAAAAATGGGAAGAGTTAGCATGATTGAATCGTTGCTTTTAGGGCTTCAAATGCTGGTTCAGCCTATGACGTTGCTGGCATTACTTGCAGGTGTTTTAATTGGTGGGGTGGTTGGATTTATTCCGGGCATGAGCGGTGTTGTTGGTGTGGCATTGTTGCTTCCTTTCACCTTTCATCTTGGACCTGAGCTTGCTCTGCCTCTAATTATTGGATTGCTGGCTGTAACCACCACAGCGGATACGGTGCCTTGTGTACTGATAAATACGCCCGGCACAGCAGGTAGCCAAGCGTCTATTGTTGATGGTTACCCAATGGCGCAAAAGGGGCAGGCGGGTAAGGCTTTAGGGGCTGCTTTCTTTTCTTCTGCTGTTGGCGGTGTGATTGGCGCTTTTCTATTGTCGGCATCAATTCCTTTTTTTCGCCCACTCGTTCTGAGTTTTGGGACTGCTGAGTTCTTAGCAATGACCATATTAGGGCTCACAATGGTGGCAGTGCTCACAGGGCGACATTTTTTGCAGGGTGTAACTTGCGCTGGGCTAGGTTTGCTAACGGGTATGGTGGGGCTGGACCCTGTCAATTCTCTTAACAGATGGACGTTCGGAACCGACTATCTTTTGGATGGAACTAGTCTTGTTGCTGTTGCGCTTGGGTTGTTCGCAATTCCTGAGTTGACGGAGCTACTCTCTAAGGGCGCGACGATTGCGAATAACCAAAATGCAAAAGTTGAAGGTAAGGCGGCAGGTGTAAAAGAAGCGCTAAAGAATAAGAGGCTTATAGGCCTGTCGTCTTTAGTCGGAGCTTGGGTCGGGTTTTTGCCAGGAATGGGAACTGTGGTTGCAAACTGGATGGCATATTCTCTCGCTGTTGCGCTTGCTAAAGATAAAAGCCAATTTGGTAAGGGGGATATTCGCGGCCTAATCGCGCCTGAGGCTGCCAATAATGCAGCGTTAGGTGGGGCATTATTGCCAACATTAGCTTTTGGTATCCCTGGCTCTGCAGTGACCGCTTTGATTTTGGCAGGGCTTTGGATACAGGGTGTAACGCCAGGGCAAGCTATGCTGACCAGCAAGTTGCATTTGATATTTCTTATAATTTGGTGTCTCGCGCTTGCCAATATTGTGGGTGCCGTTCTCGCTTACACATTTACCAATCAAATCGCTAAATTAACTCGCGTGAAGATAGAGGTGTTTGCTCCGATTGTAATGGTCATCATTTTTGCGGGTGTCATCATCGAGAATAATCATATTGGTGATGTCTTGGTTGTTCTTCTCTTTGGTGTTGTGGGCTGTGTCATGAAGCGTTTGCGATGGCCGAGGCCTGCTTTTATTCTTGGCTACATACTTTTGCCGGTATTCGAACAGAACTTTTTTCAAAGCACGATGATTTATGGTGCGAGCTGGCTGACTCGTCCAATCGTTATGGCAATTCTTGGTTTGGTCATTATCGGTCTGGTCTTTGGCTATCGTCTGAGCCGTCAAACTGGGCAAGCGATGTCTCAGAGTGAGGTTAAGGTATGACAAAGGTAAATCGAAGTTGGACGATTGGTTTTGAAAGTTTATTGCTCGTTTTGGTTGGAGTGGGGCTTTTGTATGCGCGCAATTGGCCAGCAGAAACAGCCTTACTTCCTCTTTGTATTGGGGCGTTCGTATTTGTACTTTTGCTAGTCATGATTTTTCGTGATTTGAAGATTGCATATGCAGATAAATCGTCTCCGTTTTCCAAAGGATACGAATCCCTACGTGAAGCCATATCCGATAATGGACTTCTTCCAACAAAAGAGATGGCATATTTGGTCGGCTTTGTTTTGGGCATTGGGCTACTTGGATTTTATCCGTCTGTATTTTTGTATTTGTTGGTGAGCTTCAGGTTGAAGGCGCGCATGTCACTCATGTTGAGTTTCGGTGTTGCGATATTGATTGCTGCGATTTTGTTCTTGTTCTTCTGCGTTCTTGTTGATTCACCGCCTTATCTTGGGGCGTTATATGAGTGGCTTGTGTAACGAGCGGGGGGATTAATTCATTGATAAGTAGTATTTTTTTTTGAAAGGTGAGTGATTTATGGTGCAGGAAAAGAAAAGAACAAAGGGAATTTTTGATGGAGTTGCAGCGCGTGAAGGATATGCGCTGAATAAACTGATGTTTTCTCTAAATTCTGAACAAAACCGAAAAGAGTTTTTGAAAAACCGAGAAGCTTATTGCGATCAGTACGCGCTGACAAATGAGCAAAGGGAGGCGGTATTGTCGGGAGACCGAGTGCGGCTCGTTGATGTCGGTGCCAATATGTATTTTGGGATCAAACTCGTTCGAACCTATCGTCGCGCGAATATGCTGTAGGGCCGGTTTTAAGTAAAAATAAGGATAAAATAAATGGCTAATATTATTGGTGCAATTGCCACTTCGCATGTGCCGTCTATTGGTGATGCGATTAAAGGTAATCTACAGGGTACGCCTAAATGGAAGGGCTTTTTTGATGCTTTTCCGCCGGTTCATGATTGGCTTGAGAAAAAGAAGCCAGACCTTATTGTTATGCTTTACAGCGATCATGGGCTCAATTTCTTTTTAGACAACAGGCCGACTTTCGCTGTTGGAGCAGCACCTAGTTATGGTCCTGGAGATGAAGGTTTTGGACCACCAGCGCCGAGAGAATTTCAAGGGGATGATGTATTTTCGTGGCATTTGATTGAATCTTTGGTGAAGGACGAGTTTGATATCGCAACTTGCCAAGAGATGAAGTTAGATCATGCCTGTTTGCTGGCGGGGGATTTGTTGTGGCCAGAGCAAGAATGGCCAGCTAAAGTGCAGCCAATTGACATCAATATCATGCAGCACCCAGTACCCAGTTTCAAAAGGTGTTTTAAGCTGGGTCAGGCGATTGGGCGGGCGATTGAATCTTACCCCGATGATTTAAATGTAGCGATTGTCGCAAGTGGTGGTTTGTCTCATCAGATTAATCTTGCTGGTTTTATCAATGAAGATTTTGACCGTATGTGCCTCGATAAGATAGTGAATGCACCCGAAGATCTTCTTGATTATTCTATAGAAAATTGGGTTGATCTAGCTGGAAGCCAAGGGCTGGAATTTACCTCATGGATCTCAATGCGGGGTGCTATGCCCAAAGAAGTTCGTGTTGTAACGCAGACTTATTTTCAGCCATTATCAAATACTGGTGGTGCTGTGTTGTTGTTAGAGCCAGATGCTTAGTTAGTAAGTCTGGTAAAGGCGTTCTGTTCAATCTTTAAAAGTAAAAAGAGCGGTATAGCAATATGACCGCTCTTTTTATTGATTTTATTCGGTTTTTTGTAGTAATGCGTTCAATGTCGAAATAAAACCAGACTGTGCACATCCCGATTGGGCGCGAGTGTCTGTGGCAGGATAGGTGTTGAGTGCATAGGCGGCATCGTTTACAACAAATCGGAATGGACCAAAATTAGTGCCGACCAATTGAGGGTGAGCGAGTGTTGAGCCGGCTTTGAATATGTTCCATAGGGCCGGTGTAACATTGCTGTCAGATGTCAGATAGGCTAGATCCCCCAACCTTAAAACGCCCAAACTTAGTTTGACGTCTGGAAAGGGCTCATCGACGTGTATGCATGCCGGTAAGTCTGTTTCGTCGTCCATGTCACAATGGGATTTCAGATTGCGCGGTGTTGTCTTCTTGCCTGAACAAGTGAAACTGTCGACAGCGGAAGAAATCTCAAAAGGTTTCTCTGACATCGTCATGTAATCTATCTGAGCGAGAGATTCTTCGCCGAGAATAACTCCCATCGCATTCATAATCGTTCTTGCAGTTTTCGCTGTTCGGGAAGGTTTGTCTTTTGACCAAACGCGGTAAGCGGGACTTGCTGGAGCGCCGACAGTAAAGAGGGCAACATAATCTTCACCAAGGGCTGCTTCAACATAGTTGGATGTCGCCCCGGGAACATCTCCACTTACAATGTTTTTGGCTGGCTCAAAGACAACTGGTTGTATTCCAAGGTTTAGCACGGCTGCAATAGGTTTGTCGGATAGGCTTTCAAAATGCAGAATACCAAAGGTTTGATCAACTTCTTCAAGTCCCGTTCTATCTGTGCCGTCTACATAGCGGCTTTCGTTCGGCAACCACTCGTTTCTGCTAACTATTAGCGATGATTGGGCTGTGCTAAAGCCATATTTTGCAGCTTGCTTTTGGGAGATGGCATCTTTAACAACTTCTAGTGTTCCGTCTTTCACGGCTTTTGTGAATGCTGCAGATGTTGGGATTGGGGAAGGTCCGGGGTTAGCGACGCGTAGCGAATTGTGGGTATGGGTAACAGATAGAATTATATTGGCTTCGGGAATGGCATAATTTTTTGATATTGTTTCTAATAGCGCTGAGAAAATATCAGGTGCAATAGCTGGAACGTCAATTGCGATAATGAGGGCGGGAATATCTCGGCTTTCAATGTACAACGCACGTATGTATAAGGGGTCGTTAACTTCGTTTAATGGGGTTGGTAAGTTATCTATTTCAGGGGTAACATCAATCTTAGCTGCACCCGCAAAAAGTGCTGTTTCCATTGGCTCTGCCGTAACCGGACTGGCATAAATAAGCGATACGCATGTAAAGCTAGCGATGGTGTATAACAGACCTTTGTTCATTTTATCCTCCCAAATTATATTCTAAATTACCGTAATTAAGCGGTATGTGAACTATAAACCTAGCTAGGGTTCTGTTGTGTTGCTCTATAGAATTTGGGGGTAGGTTGATACTGATGTAGCATCAAATAGTTATCGTGTGGGTGGGAGGTGTCGTTCGAGGTTGAAGAGATTGTGGTGATGTCAGACAAAAGCCAACTGGCCTCTAGTGCGTGGAATTCGGAGTTGTTTTAGCCAACAAAAAGTTGCCGCCATTCGCTCAATGTGACGTTGCGATTTCGTTTGAAATTTGGTCTTGAGTAGAGGTGTCTCTCTAGTTTGAAATGGTTGTGAATTTTCGCATTTGGACTGCATGCTTTTTCCGGATTTGAGAAGCGAATACTGGACCAAACCTATTCCACCAGAATCGAACTGTTTCATGAGTAATATCAATCCCTCGTTCATGAAGAAGGTCTTCTACATTTCGAAGCGAGAGTGGAAAACGAATATACATCATCACTGCAAGTTTGATGATTTCTGGTGAGGTTTTGAAGTATCGATAGATGGAGGTTTTCATGTTTCCAGCTTAGCGAAAGCTGTCTAAGTTGGAAATGAGTGGTTTAATCTGACAATGCCAAGCTACGGTAAAGTCGGTAGTAATTTGAGGGAGAACGGCTCTATCTGAAACAGCCGGACTGAATGGCGGTGATGTCAGACAAAAGCTAACTGGTCTCTATGAGTAGGTAGGGCACTCATGCCACCCATTGAACCCATCTTGAGGATCAGATTGGTTCAATGGGGTGTCAATAGACAGGTCTTCTCCTAAATTTCTGGTAGTTTTGCGAGATACTTGTCCAGTGTAATGGGGTAATCGCGGATGCGCACACCTGTTGCATTATAAACGCCATTAGCTACAGCCGCGCTCACGCCACATAGTCCAAGTTCACCGACTCCCTTCGCCTGAAGCGGGCCAGATATTGGGTCGACACCTTCGATGAAAATGACTTCCTGCTCGCCAATATCTGCATGGACCGGCACTTCATAGCTAGCCAGATCATGGTTGGCAAAAAAGCCATGGCGGGTGTCGGGAACAAGTTCTTCCATGATTGCTGCACCTACACCCATGGTCATACCGCCCAATACCTGGTTCTTGGCAGACAATGGATTGAGGATGCGACCGGCATCACAAACTGCGAGCATACGTTTGACGCGGATTTCACCTGTTGCGGCGTGCACGGCCACTTCGACAAAATGGGCGGCAAATGTCGACACGACATACTTACGTCTGAATTCGCCGATTTCGATCTTATCTTCGACGACGAGCTCGTCACCCGCTGCAAGGCGTCCAAGCGGCATGAATGTGTTAGCAAAATAGACATAGCCGTTTTCGAATGTAAGATCTTCCACCTTTTCATCAAGGCGCTGTGCAATCTCTTTTTGAAGCGCAACGCAGGCCGCATAGACGCCAGCTGTTGCACTCGCGGCACCCCATTGTCCACCAGATCCGGCTGAAGTCGGGTTTGCAGAATCTCCAAGATCAACCTCGATTTTTTCTAGAGGTAATCCCAGGACTTCTGCAGCGGTTTGTGCGAGGATTGTGTATGTTCCAGTCCCAATGTCTGTCATATCGGTTTCTATTTTGATGTGCCCATTGCTGAGAAGTCTGATCCGCGCACCAGACTCTGTGATAGGGCCACCCCGATAGGCACCTGCCATGCCGTGTCCGATATACCAGTCACCGTCACGCATTTTACCTGGTGAAGTGTTACGATTTTTCCAGCCAAATTTTTCAGATCCAGTTTCGAGACACTCAACGAATTTTCGTACAGAGAATGTTTTGTTAGGGTCAGATGGATCCGTCTGGGTGTCATTTTTGATGCGAAATTCCACGGGGTCCATGCCTAATTTTTCAGCCATTTCGTCCATCGCTATTTCTAGCGCCATGAGGCCAGATGTTTCACCAGGCGCACGCATCGCATTACCTTCGGGTAGATAGACATCGGCCAGCTCGCGAGTAATCAATCGGTTTGCGCCGGCATAAAATTGTACGCTTTGTGCCGTGCAGTTTTCAGGGCGTCCACCGGGAATATTGCCAGATTTTCCATTATGATAGAGCGCCGTAATAATACCCTCAGGTGTTGCACCGATTTTGATGTTTTGGATGGTCGCGGCCCTGTGCGTTGAGTTGTTCACGATGTAGGGACGCGGAATCATGACTTTGACAGCCTTGCCCAATTTTTTCGCTGCAAGTGCAGCAAGAACGCCATCAGCGCGCAGGAAAAGCTTTGCGCCAAAGCCCCCACCAATAAACGGACTGTCCACACGTACATTTTCAGGAGGCATCTCAAGTGCTTGTGCCAGCGCATCCACATTCCATTGGATCATCTGGTTTGATGTCCACAACGTAACCTTATCGCCTTTCCATTTGGCAATACTTGCAAACGGCTCCATCATCGCGTGGCTGTGGCCTGGCGTGGAGTACATTTCATCCAGTTGAACAGCGGCGGATGCAAACGCTGCATCAAAATCGCCCACGCGTGAGCGTTCTTCTGTTTTAGAGAGGGGAAGGTTCAAAATAGCAGATTTCAGGGAAAATTCGGCCGGCTCAGTTTCATACTCTACCTTCACCAGATGCGCGGCTGCACGGGCTTGCTCGAAATTTCGGGCGACAATAATTGCCACTGCCTGATGGTAGTGTTCAACTTTGTTGCCACCAAAGAGATGCGCAACATGCCAGTTTGACTTTGGTAAAGCAGACATTTCGAGAGTTGAGATGTGTCCCATATAGCCAGGCGCTTTTTCGGCTTGGCTAAAGTCCGTCGCTGTGATGGTTCCGCGCGCGATGGAAGAAAAGACAATGTAGCCTACTAATTGTTCGCCAGATACCTCATGGCGTTCATAAGCATAGGGTGCGTGACCTGTTGTTTTTAACGGGCCATCAATGCGGGGTGTGGATTTACCCACGACATCCAAGTGGGACACAAAATCTTTAGAAACGGGTTGGTCAAACTTCATTGTACGGCCTCCATCGAGGTTTTCAAGAGGCCCGCCAATGTGCGTTCAGCCAATGTAATCTTGAATTCATTTTCATGGGTTGGTTGCGCGTTCTCAAAGAGTTGCGCCATCACAACTTTAGCACCTTGCGGTAACAACGCATCCGCCGACACTGACCGCCAAGGCTTAGCAGCGACACCACCTAAGGCAACGCGGCCTGTACCGTCCGACCGAATAACTAATGCAACTGACACCAGCGCAAATGCATAAGAAGCCCGGTCGCGAACCTTGTGATAAAAATGTTGTCCGCCAATCGGCGGAGGCAGAATGACGGCCGTGATCAATTCCTCACCATCCAGAACTGTCTCTTTGTGAGGCGTTTCACCGGGTAGAAGATGGAAATCTGCAATTGGGATCAAGCGGGTTTCGCCTTGCGCATTTATTGTCTCGATCTGGGCGTCCAGCACACGCATACCCACTGCCATATCGCTGGGGTTTGTGGCGACACAGGACGGGCTCGATCCAACGACCGCCAAAGATCGCGTGAAGCCACCAATAGCCGCACATCCGCTGTCTTTCTCGCGCTTGTTGCAAGCCATGTTTGTGTCATAAAAATAGGGGCAGCGCGTTCTTTGCAAAAGGTTTCCAGCTGTTGTCGCTTTGTTACGCAGCTGACCTGAAGCACCTGCGAGTAGAGCACGGGACAATACAGCATAGTCGCGTCTAATTCTTGGATGGGTAGCAAGGTCTGTATTGGCAACCATTGCGCCAATTCGTACACCGCCATCAACTGTGTCTTCGATGGCGTAAAGGTCTCACGAGCCTACATCTATAAGATTAGCAGGGGTTTCAATCTCATGTTTCATGAGGTCGAGCAAATTCGTGCCCCCAGCAATGAACTTGGCGTTGGGCAGGGTGGAGGCCAGTTTGGCTGCGTCCGTAAGTGATTGAGCTCGGGTGTATTTGAAGGCTTTCATGCTGATTGCTCCGATACATCCTGTATGGCGGCTAGAATGTTGGCATAGGCACCACAGCGGCAGATGTTTCCGCTCATGCGCTCTTTGATTTCCGCTGCGCTTGGCGTAATGTCTGCGAGTAGGTCATCAGTTACATGGCTCGGGATGCCAGCTTTGATCTCTTCAAGAACAGCTTTAGCTGAGCAGATTTGGCCGGGTGTGCAATACCCACATTGAAAGCCATCATGTTTCACGAAGGCTTTTTGCATTACATCCATGTCTTCTGGGGGTGATGTCAGACAAAATCCAACGAGTCTCTAGTGCATGGAATTCGGAGTTGTTTTAGTCAACAAAAAGTTGCCGCCATTCGTTCAGAACGACGTCACGGTTTCGTTTAAAATTGTATCTTGAGTAGAGATGTCTCTCCAAATTGAAATGGTTGTGAACTGACGATTGAATGGCAATGAACTTTTGCAAACTCTTGGTCTGCCGGAATTTATTCATGATCTTTTCTCGTCGTCGAAACGGCTGGTGAGAATTCTCACATCGGTTGTTCAACCAACGTCCTGTCACTTGTCTATCAGCATTTCCAATGTCCTTCATTGCTGCACGATATGATTTCAATTTATCCGTGACTAACAGGTGAGGCGGGCCATATCGCTTCATGGCTTTACGTAAAAACTTCAATGCTGCTCGTTTGTTACGGCGTTTGGTAACGTAAGCTTCTAGGACTTCACCTTCATGATCCACCGCTCGCCAAAGGTAGTGAAGCTCACCGTTGATCTTGACGAATACTTCATCAAGGTGCCACTGCCATTGAGGGAACTTACGCATTTGAGCCGAACGTTTTGTCCTGATCTTTGATGCGAAGTAGGGACCAAACCTGTTCCACCAAAACCGAACAGTTTCGTGCGTGATATCAATTCCCCGCTCGTGAAGTAGGTCTTCGACATTTCTCAGTGAGAGTGGAAAACGAATATACATCATCACGGCAAGTTTGATGATTTCGGGTGATGTTTTGAAGTATCGGAAGATGGAAGTTTTCATGCTTGCAGCTTAGCGAAAGCTGGCTAAGTTGGAAATAAGACGTTTAATCTGACAATGCCGCTGCAAGAGGTGATATTGCCCAAACAGTAGCGACAGCAACGCGTATGGCAGCGCTAGATAAATCCATATTAACAAACAATCTCGCACTTGCGGTCGATGAAGCCTTTCTGGCGCTAGAGATTGTGTTCGGGCAACCACTGGAAACACATAATGACTAAGCTTTTATCGGCAGCGCTTCTGCTAGTTTCATTCGCGCTTGTGAGCGCCTGTTCAAAATCGAATGAAGCAACGACTGCAGAACCTGTAGCGCGCGTACATGTTCAGGCGGTTACTTTGCAGGATCTTCCAGTTGTTGTCTCCGGCTATGGTGGAATTTCATTCAATCCAGCAGAGGTAAGGACGCTAACTAATCAGGTTGAAGCACAAGTCGTTGGGATTGAAGTACAATCAGGTGAACAAGTATCGAACAATCAAATACTTCTTCGTCTGGCGACAACGTCGGCGTCAAATCTGGAACTGACCCAAGTACACACTGATGCTGGTTCAGCAAAGTCTGAATACGATCGTCAAATGAGATTGCGTGAAGATGGTTTGGCGAGCGATGCAGACGTTGAAAAGGCAAAAAACGCGTTCGCGGACCTAAGCGCACGAGAAGACGCACTACTAAGGAGTGTGAAAGGGCTGAGGTCAATTCAGTCAGATATATCAGGGATAGTTGAGACCATCTCGGTATCAGTTGGTGACATTGTCCAACCGGGTACAGTTCTCATCAGGCTCGCCTCTCAAGAGGCTATTCAGGCGAAGATAAACTTGGAAGTTGAAGATGCGTCACGGATCCAAATTGGTAGCCAGATTAATCTGAAAGGATTGAACGGCATTGAACACACAGCATCCTCTAAAGTGCAATCAATTGATTTGAGAATAGATCCGACTACGCGGATGTCTGCCATTTTTGCGCAAGTTCCAGTAGGTCAGGGCTTCATGCCGGGCGAAGCGGTGAGAGCTGAAATTATTGCGACAATCAATCAGTCTATTCCCACTGTTCCGGTTGAGGCACTTCTTCGTGACGAAAATGGAGATTTTCTCTTTGTTGCGAAGGACGGGATTGCTCATCTACAGCGCGTGAGTTTGGGAATTCAGTACAACAATCAAGTTGAAATCATAACTGGCGTTCAAGCTGGAGATTTGGTTGTTACGCAAGGTGGCGCTGTATTGTCACAAGGGATGAAACTCGCGGTAGAGGGGGGAGATCAATGACCCGCTGGCTTTCCCTTCATTCTCGTTTTTTAATTGTTGCATTCCTTATTTTGACCTGTGCAGGTGGGTTTGCTTTGTCGCAGCTTCCCGTCAGCCTGTTTCCAACAATTCAGTTTCCGCGTTTGTCAGTATCACTAGACGCTGGAGACATGCCGATTGAGCAGATGGAAGCGGAAATTACGCGGCCCGTTGAAGAGGCATTGAGGGCCGTTCCGGGTGTTCATAGCATCAGATCTCAGACCAGCAGAGGATCAGCTGAGATTTCGGTCAACTTTGGCTGGGGTGCTGATATCGTCACATCGGCGCTCCAATCAGAATCTGAACTTGCAAAACTGACGTCCACATTGCCATCCGGAGTGGTTTTTGAAGTTCGCAAGATGGATCCAACTATTTTCCCGGTCATGGGTTTTTCAATTACATCTGAAAAGCTTTCTCAGGTCGCCTTGAAGCGGTTCGCTCAGTACACATTACGGCCTATGCTGGCTTCACTTGATGGTGTGGTTGCGGTCTCTATTCTGGGCGGACGCGATGCTGAATTTGAAGTCAAAATTGACCCTGCAAAACTGAATGCTTTCGGGGTGTCGGTTGACGATGTGTCGGCGGCAATTTCAAATACCAACAGTAGTCAGGCGGCTGGTCGTGTAGAAGATAAATCCCGTCTCTACCTGGTTATTTCTGATAGTCGACTTCAAAATCTCGCAGATATAGAAGAGATAGTCGTCAAGGCAGCAGCAGGCTCTATTACTACTTTGGGAGACGTTGCTGATGTAAATTTGACGACCGCGCCCGACTGGACACGCGTAACGGCGGATGGTTCTGACGCAGTATTGATAAACATCCGGCAAGCACCCGAAGCAAACTCGCTTGCATTGACCAAATCCATCAAAAATGTGATCGCAGACCAGATGCCATCCTTTCCTGCTGATGTATCGGTCACACCGTATTATGATCAGTCGGATTTGATTGTCTCAGCCGCTTCCAGCGTGCGAGACGCTATTTTTATCGGAACTTTGCTCGCAGGACTTATACTTTTTCTGTTTCTTCGGAGCTTGCGGCTCGTACTCATTGTGGCGATCTTATTGCCTGCGGTATTGTTATCGACATCGCTTCTTCTCATGGTTTTGGGGCAAAGCCTCAATATTATGACACTTGGCGGAATGGCTGCAGCTGTGGGACTTATTGTCGATGATATCGTCGTTATGCTCGAGCACATTTCGCGCCGACTGACTGACAAGTCTGCTAGCATCCTCGAAGCCGCCGCGGAGATGAAGAAGCCACTCATCGGCTCTTCTTTCGCTACCATCGTTGTATTTGCACCGCTTGCTTTTCTCTCGGGTGTGACGGGAGGTTTTTTCAAGGCTCTAGCTTTGACAATGGCGGGCTGCCTGTTCTTTTCGATGGTGTACGTGTTATTTGTTGTTCCACTTATCACCCGTAGTCTGTTGGATGAAAATCAAGCGTTAAAGGAACCAAAAGCGGGACTGCTGGTGACGTTGGGCGAGACCTATTCCCGCACAATGCAACGTCTACTCAACCATTCTCGTGTCAGCTCTCTGGTTCTAATAATCATTGCGGCAGGGCTAGGCTTTTTATCTTCTTCGCGGCTCGCATCAGGGTTTATGCCTGCGATGGATGAGGGCGGATTTGTATTAGATTACGTTGCGCCAGCAGGCCTTTCATTGACCGAAACAGATAGGCTAGCAAAGCAGGTTGAGGAGATCATTCAGTCTCTGCCTGAGGTTGCCAGCTATTCGCGTCGAACGGGTACAGGTCTGGGGGGAGGACTAACTGAAGCGAATGAAGGGGATATGTTTATTCGACTTAAGCCCCTTCCCAGACGGCCAATTGAAGAAGTTATGGCAGAAGTTCGGAGTCGGGTGTTTGAAACAGTACCAGGCATGGAAATCGAAACCATACAGCTTATGGGAGATCTCATTGGTGACCTGACGGCTGTTCCACAACCGATTGAAGTGAAGCTGTATGGTAATGATCCAAGGTCTTTGGCTGAGGCATCTGATCAGGCTCTCGAGGCTATTTCTTCGATCAATGGGATAGTTGAGGTCCAAAAATCAGACCGCACTGCAGGGGACTCTTTAATAATCCACTTTGATCCATACCGATCTGCTCTGGAAGGAATTGACTCGGCTACTGCTATAAATCAATTGCAGGTGTTAGTTGGCGGACAGGTTTTAAGCTCAGTACTTCAAGGTGAACAGAGTCTTGGAATTCGTCTGTGGTCACCCGAGACGTTGCGGCAACGAGTCTCATTCATTGAGGATCTGATGCTTAAGTCATCTGATGGGCATTTGTTTCCAGTTGAGCAAATCGCAAATGTAGAAATCGTTTCAGGTCAGCAGCAATCCAGTCGCGAAAATCTTCAACCCATGACAGCTGTTACCGGCCGACTTGAGGGGAGCGACATGGGATCAGCTATGAAATCCGTCAGATCTAAGATGTCCAGCCTCACTCTTCCTGCAGGTGTAAGATACGCGTTTGGTGGACTTTATGTTGAGCAACAAAAGTCGTTTTTTGATCTGTTGTCTGTGTTTGCTGCAGCATTATTGCTATCAGGTCTTCTATTTGTATTTCTGTTTCGAAGTATTGGAAGAGCAATAGCAATTCTGACGGTGGTCGGAATATCGATTTCAGGCGTTCTGACGGGCTTATGGCTGACTGGAACCGAGCTAAATATCGCAGCAATGATGGGACTGACGATGGTAATCGGCATCGTCGCAGAACTTGGCTGTTTCTATTTCTCTGAACTGGATGAATTCGAGCAACATGAAGCTGGAACGCACCACGAGCATCGGCTAAACGCAGGGCTAGCTCGTATGCGTCCAATTATCATGTCGGCTGTAATCGCGATATTGGCGCTTTCGCCAATTGCTTTGAAAATTGGTCAAGGATCAGCATTGCTCGCACCGATGGCTGTTGCCATTATTTCTGGCCTTATTGTTGGTGCTCCGCTGGTTTTAATTGCTACGCCGTTGCTGGATGTCGTTTTCAGTTGCAGACGGGGGAAATCAGAAAACGGGACAAGCATCTCATGCTAAGAGCTTTATCTGTGTGGAAACGAGCACGCCTCTTCATTCAGAATACGGATATGAAGGTACTGATCGCATTAAGTATTTTTATGTTTGGAATGTTAGGATTCTGGGCGATTGCAGAAGACCTTATCGAGCCGGATCCACACAGTCTGGATTATTCCATTCTGTATTTTTTGCGGTCACCGGATGATCTTTCAAATCCTATTGGTCCACTATGGTTTGAATACGCTGTTTCAGATGTCACTGCGCTGGGTGGGCACGCAATTATCAGCATTTTGATGCTTAGTGCGACTTTATATTTAGTCGCGACTCGGCAAATGCAAAGAGCAATTCTTATTTTGGCTGCCGTTGTGTCTGGTGCGCTTATTTCATCTGTATTGAAGCTAGGGTTTGGTCGTCCTAGACCGGATATTGTTGATCATCTTACTCACGCGATGAGTTCCAGTTTTCCCAGCGGACACGCATTTCTCTCAGCAGTTGTATATCTGTCACTTGGAGCATTGATTGCCAGAGCTCATCAGCAAATCACCATTCGGACCATTGTAATGATGGGGGCGGTTCTTTTGGTTCTAATAATAGGCCTCAGCCGTATTTATCTTGGCGTTCACTGGCCGACCGATGTCGTTGCAGGTTGGTTTTTTGGAGCTGCCTGGGCGGCAATCTGGTGGCTCGCTGATTACACTTGGAATGTAGATTCTCTGCACTGAAAATAGCAATCATTCAGCGCTCTCCTCCCAGAAACATAACGAAAAGAGCGCTCACTAAACTCAGGAAGACTTAAAATGAAATCCTTGCTTACTCTTTTTCTATCTACTGCATGTCTTGTGAGTTTAACTGCACCTGCATTGGGTGAAATCAAAGCCAATCTATCGTTGATAGTATGGGATAATGCCAGCGACGTTCCTCTTGATGGAGCTGCAGTAACTATTTTCAATGGTGAAGGAGCGCAGCTGGTTAGCGCCAGCGTTTCGGATATTGAGGGGCAGATACATCTAACAGAACTGCCGGTAGGTTATTATCGACAAGGAAGGGTTTGAGCTTGTAGCACGACCTATTCTGATTGGTGAACACAATAGTATCTACAATCTGGGTGTGATCGGCTTAGAACCTCGTGCCAATGTCCTGGAAAAAGTGATTATCACCGGTGTTGCTAGAAAAGATGTGGAAATTGGGGATGGCGTTAATGCATTTTCGCTGGAAGGTGATGCTTTAGCGCTGTCTGGCTCAACTCTTGATGCTATGAAAGGCCTACCTGGTGTAACTCTTGATCGCGAAGGTAAGGTTCTATTGCGTGGGTCTGATAAGGTTGTCGTTTTGATCAACGGTAAACAGTCTGGGCTAACAGGAGTGGATGGGCAGGCTTCTCTGGATTCAATACCCGCCGCGAATATCTCAAGAATCGAGATTATTAATAATCCATCTTCAAAATATGGTTCAGCAGGTTCTGCCGGTGTTATCAATCTGATTATGAAAGATGATGCACAGAAGGGCTGGTCTGGTGACTTCTCTTTCAAATACGGCGTTGGTGTCCTAGAGAAGACCCGCGCTGATCTGCCAACTGATCTGGGAAGTTATTCGCAAACTCCCAAATATTCTCCGTCGTTTTCTGTTACATACGGTAATGACTATGCAGATTATTTTATGCAAGGTGAGGTATTGGTTCAGGAGAAACTTCCCAATAACGAATTCACGACTCGGTATTATGATGATGGGCGTATTATTGCATCTCAGGTTCCAGAAAATCGTGAGCAGACGCACTGGATCATAAAGCTTGGTACGGATCAGCACCTAACCTCAAATGACACGCTGTCAATCTCCGGACTTTATGATGTCGAGGATCACACCGACAGGGCTCAGGTTCCTTTTATTAATGTATTATCCGGTGAAAGGGAAAGGTACTGGTATTGGACGGAAAAGGAACAAACAGGTGCCGCTTCAATTGCGGTGGATTATAAACACGCATTTGGTGAAAGCGGCAGGGAACTTACATCCCGCATCGAATATATCAGAGGCTGGGAAGATGAGAGCTACTACTTAAACGAAGAGTCCTCAGTGCGCATCGGAGATGATGCTACGCATATCGAAGCCGTTGAAAACTCAGTGCCGATAAGTGTTGATTACGTTCACCCAGTTTCTAATGGACGAATTGAAGCTGGTGCTAAATTCCAGTTTCGCTGGATACCAATCACATACGATGTAACGCGCGGAACAAATTCGGTGATTTACACGGGTTTAGGTGACACTTCGGATTGGTCGGAAAACATATATGCAGGCTATGTTAATTATGTTCGAGAGGGGAAACATACAGTCATAGAAGGTGGTATTCGCGCCGAACAGACTGAAGTGACATATGATATTTCGCAGGAAAACATCTACTATCCTGGCAATGATGCCTATGATTATTTTAAAGTCTTCCCGAATGTTCGCTTAACTTGGAAACTAGATTCTGATGCATCAATTTCTGCATTTTATAATGCGCGGGTTGATCGTCCGGGTGAGCCCGAATTGCGCATTTTTCCGAAATATGATGATCCTGAATTGTTGAAAGTCGGAAATCCATATCTTAGGCCACAATACTCGAAGACTTTTGAACTCGCTGCAAAGAAGGGTTTTGATGGGTATTCTGTATCTGCAGCTATTTATCAAAAGACGATTGAAGATTATTTTCAACGCATTTATGCTGTAGATGAAACCAATCCAAATTATGATATCGTCAACAAAATATATGCCAATACTGGAAAATCGACGCATAACGGTATTGAGCTGATTGCGACAGCGAAGCCGGCTAGCTGGATTAGTATTTCAAGCAGTATCAATGCCTATCGCATAAAGAATGATCAGTCGAATGTGGCTTTACTGTTTCCTTATCCTCGAGACATTGAACTGGCAGCATCGGAAGGCGACACGTGGGATGGAAAGTTCAATCTCGATCTTAAGCTTCCCTTCGATCTGGAAATGCGGGTCACAGGTGTTTATTATGCAGACCGTGCAATTCCACAGGGGCACCAGAAAGCAAGATCTTCTTTGGATTTTGGACTCACGAAAACCTTGTTTGATGGCTCCGCAGAGCTCGCATTTGCCGTGATGGACATATTCACTGATTTTGGTTTGGACCAATCCATTGATGGTGTTGGCTTCCATGCTGATTACTTTAATGGATATGAAACGCAAACCGCTTCTCTAACTTTGAAGTTCAATATAGGCTGATTTAAAGAACGGAAAAGTAGACGGGTTTTAAGCCGACCAGTCATAGGTCCGCGTTTCCCGGCGGTATTTTCGCCAATCTGCACCAGCTATCTATTTAGTCAAAGCCTCGTCAAGACAGTCCGTTCCATCTATTCCAGTATTGCAGATATTCGTAATGCGATACGAGCCATCTCGCCCCTGCTTGACCATGAAGGCGACTTCATCGCCGTCGGAAAAGTCAGATAGATCCACGTCACCTATAATGTCGAAACTCATAGTCATGGCACCCATTTTGATGCCGCCAGCAAAGGGGCCGTGAGCGATGGTCAGGAAATCGCTTTGGCCGCCGACCGAACGGATCGTACCCGTCGCATATCCCACACCATTCATTTTGTAGCTCACAATGTGGTCGCCATCATCCATAGTATCATGGTCGGACATGGTAGTTGGTGTATCTGGTATGCTGGATTCAAGGGACCTGTTTTCCTCAGGGTTGCCGCAGGCCGCAAGGCCTATTGCGAGGGAGCCGAGAAAAAAAGTCATCACATTATTTTTACACATTTGATATCCTCATCAGTTGAATGGTTTAAAATAGTATCCCATCAGCTGGGGCAGACGGAACATTATTATATTGGTATATTTGTACGAAAGCCGTCCATCATCATACGGTTGGGCGAACGATCTTGTGATGCCGCTGGCAAGATTACGCCTGCAAAGAGTAGCGGCGTGATCAAAGATGCTTTCAATAGGTGTCTCGTCATGATGTTTCTCCTTCTAGAGTGAGTGAGCCGGACCGGGTCTCCGGTTCGGCTGGTGATAATTCCGAGGAAAGCTGGAAACCGGTTCGGATGTAATAGATCACGGGGATCACAATCAGGGTCAGTAAAAGGGTCGAGACCATGCCGCCGAGCATCGGCAAGGCAATGCGGCGCATGACATCTGCGCCAAGGCCGTCGGTCAGGAACACAGGAGCCAGGCCGACCAGAATTGTCAGCACTGTCATCAGCTTGGGCCGAACCCGCATGGCCGCGCCGTGACTGATAGCCTCAAACAATTCTGCACGGCTTTTTGGTTGTTCTTCTCTTACCTGCGCATCGATGTAGAGCAGCATGATGACCGCTGTTTCGACCGCGATACCGCCTAGTGCGATGAACCCGACGGCGACCGCCACCGACAGATTATAGCCTGCGAGCCAGACAGCCCATAGTCCGCCGACAAGTCCAAAGGGCAGCGACAGCATGATAATGGCCGTTCGATCGAGCCGTCCGAAATGCAGCATGAGGAGCAGGAAGATAAGTGCAACAGCAGCTGGAACAGCGACCCGCAGGCGGGCTGTGGCTTCTTCCATCTGTTCGTACTGGCCTGCAAACTCGACAGCATAGCCGGGCGGCAAAGTCACGGCATCGGCGACGGTCTGACGCGCCTCGCTGACATATCCGCCCATATCGCGTCCTGCGATGTCGACGAACACCCATCCGGTCAGGCGCGCATTCTCCGAGCGGATCATGGGCGGCCCTTCCGTAAACGCGATGGTTGCGAGGTTGCCAAGTGGAATGTGAGCGCCAGTCGGCGTCGGAACGAGGATATTGTCGAGATCATCCGGGCTTTCGCGGAACGGGCGGTCGTAGCGCAGAATGATGTTGTAGCGTTCGCGGCCCTCAACCGTTTGCGCAAGTCGCATTCCGCCAAGCGCAGATTGCACCACAGTCTGGAACACACCCATATCTATATCGCGGCGGGCCAGCTCTGATCGATCCGGCGTGATTTCCAGATATTTGCCGCCAAGGACACGGTCCGCAAAGGCCGAGCGTGTGCCGGGGACGTCCGAGACGACCGTCTCAATGTCCCTGGCGATCCGTTCAATCTCGATCAGATCATCGCCTGTGACTTTGATTCCGATAGGTGTGCGCACGCCGGTAGAAACCATGTCCATCCGGATTTTAATGGGATAGCCCCAGGAATTGACCAGGCCAGGCATTTGCAGCTTAGCGTCCAGCTCTGCGGTAATGTCGTCGACAGTGACGCCGGGACGCCATTCTGTTTTCGGTTTCAGCTTGATCCATGTTTCGATCATGGTGAGCGGTGCTGGGTCGGTGGCCGTGTCGGCGCGTCCGGCCTTGCCGAAGACACGCTCGACTTCCGGCACAGTCATCATCACACGGTTCGTCTGACCCAATATCTCCCGCATCTTGGTAGACGAGACGCCGGGAAGGGTGGTCGGCATGTAGAGCAGTTCACCTTCATATAGTGCTGGCATGAACTCCGACCCAAGGCGCTGGGCCGGGACAATGACACTGGCTGTGAGAAGAAGGGCAATTGCAACAGTGATCCATTTGAACCGAAGCGCCGCATGCAAGACCGGCTTGTAGATCCAGATAAAGAAATGGTTCAACGGATTGGCGGCTTCAGGGCGGAACTTTCCGCGCATGAGATAGAGCATCAGCACCGGAACCAGTGTTACAGACAGGATGGCAGCAAACGCCATCGCATATGTTTTGGTAAATGCGAGCGGGCTGAACAGGCGATAGCTTTCACCTGTGAGCGCAAACACCGGCAGGAAAGACACTGTGATGATGAGCAATGAAAAGAAGATACCCGGCCCGACCTCTTGTGCGGATGTGATCAAGGCGGCCCTGCGCTCTGCGGCGCTGGGCTTGTCGCCAAGATCGGCAAGTTTTCGGCTGGCGTTTTCGACAAGGACAATGGAGGCGTCCACCATCGCCCCGATGGCAATGGCGATGCCGCCAAGGCTCATAATATTTGCGGTGACGCCCTGGAACGACATGATCAGGAAGGCCCCGAGGATGCCAAGTGGCAGGGTGATGATGGCGACCAGCGATGAGCGGACATGCAGCAGGAAGATCAGGATCACCAGTGCGACCGCGATCCCTTCTTCAAGCAGCTTTTTCTCCAGATATTCGACCGCGCCTTCAATCAGGGGCGCGCGGTCATAGACAGTGACGATTTCAACACCTTCAGGCAGGCCGCGCTCAAGCTCTGCGAGTTTGGCCTTCACGCGGTCAATGACGGTCAGTGCATTTTCGCCGTCCCGCATGATTACGATCCCCGCGACCGTCTCGCCCTCACCATTGAGTTCTACAACACCGCGGCGAAGGGCGGGGCCTTCAACAATGCGCGCGACTGCGGACAGCAGGACTGGGGTTCCATCGGAGGCATAGAGAACGACCTTATCAAGGTCGGCTTTCTGATCCACATAGCCCGATGAGCGGATTACGAACTCGCTTTCGCCCTGTTCGAGGACGCGCCCGCCGACTTCACTCGAAGCAGCTTTGATCGCTTCGGACACGCGGCCGAGCGGAATGTCATATGAGCGCAGGAGATTGGGATCGACCAGGACCTGATATTCGCGGACGAACCCGCCGACTGAAGCGACTTCCGAGACGCCCTCGACGCCGGAGAGTTCCAGCTTCAGGAACCAGTCTTGAAGAGAGCGCAGCTCTGCCAAATCGGAGCCGCCGGTCTTGTCGACGAGTGCATACTGGTAGACCCAGCCGACGCCTGTGGCATCAGGGCCGAGCTGTGGCACCACGCCATCTGGCAAACTGGTACCAAGCCGCGACAAGGCTTCAAGCACGCGGGAACGTGCCCAGTAGAGATCCACATCATCTTCGAAGATGACATACACAAAGCTGGTGCCGAACATGGAGGAGCCGCGCACATCTTTTGTCTTTGGTAGACCGAGCAAATTTGTTGAGAGGGGATAGGTGACAAGATCCTCGACGATTTGGGGGCTTTGGCCTGGAAAATCGGTGCGGATAATGACTTGCGTGTCAGTGAGGTCTGGCACGGCGTCGAGCGGCGTGCGCTCAACCGCCATCCATCCCGCAACGGCGAGCGCTGCGCAGAGGACAAGCACGATGAGCTGGTTCGAGATTGACCATGAGATCAGTTTTGCGATGGCCGACTTTGAAGGGTCGCGGCCGCCGAGATCGTGGGGAATATTGTCTGACATGATCGTGCTCTACCGATTGCCTGCTGAGGGGTCGGCCGGGTCTGGCTGCGAACGGACTGTGTCCATACCTGCCATGGGATCGGGCCAGTTCACCGCCTCTGCCGGACTGTCGCCATACGGATTGCTCGGCTCACCGCCTTCTTGGAGCCAGAGTCGACCGGTGCTTGTTTCTTTGAATAGGGTAAGACCAGCATCCCGGTAATGGATAGGGGCACCCTCAAGGAGCCAGGGCTCTAGCGCCGTCATCAGGCGCTCAAGTTCGACCGCGAGCGCGTCGCTGTCGGTTGCATCCTTAGCGGCCCTGAGAGCAGCTTCGGTCTCGGATAAGATGGCGACGAGCTTTGTATCGGCAAACCGAACCTTGAGTGGCTCGCTGAGGCCGAGCGCCGGATCGACGAAATAGGGATCGATTTTGTAATCGTCCGTCAGGGCCTCATGGAAATAGAGCGCCATGTCCGTGAAATGATCGATCTCGGCGAGAGTCGTGGCATCGACAGGTAGCTGGGCGAGTGGCGTATCAAGTCCGCCCATCATGGCGACAGGTGCCTGCAGCTTTGAAAGCCCTTCGCGCAGATTGACTTCACTATCGAGCATGAACTGGCCGCTGGCGACAACTTGCTCACCCGATGCGAGGCCCGCGAGAATCTCTGTTCGGCCATTCGCATTGACGCCAGTTTGGACAGTGCGGCGAGCAAAGCGACCGTCGCCGAGTGCCAGAATGACATGCGAGCCGCGACTATCGCGCAGGATTGCTTCGGTTGGGACAGAGAGCCTTGGCTCGCCGCCAAGGTCCATCGAGATGTCTGCATAGGCGCCTGGGCGAAGATAGCCCGCGGCATTATCAACTTCGATCCGAACCTCGCCGGTGCGGGTTTTAGAATCAATCTCCGGATAAATATAATTGATCCGGCCCTCGGTGGGCGCACCGGGCGCGCTCGGAAAACTGAGGCGGACGGACATTCCGGTATCGACCAAGGCGAGGTCCTGTTCAGGCACGCTGGCGATAATCCAGACACCCGAATAGGACTGAAGGCGCAGGATTGGCGTGCCCGGTTTGATGAAATCGCCTTCTCTGACCTGAAGCGATGCGACAATGCCGCCCGATTCGGCGTAAACTGGCACGCGCTCAATCACAGTCTGACTTTCGGTCAGGCCGTTGATGGTTGTGGTCTGCATGCCAAGAGACCGCAGGCGCTGCTTGACAGCCGATATCCGGTTGTCATTCCCGATTTTGAGCGAATTGAGATAATCTTTCTGGGCCGCGATCAGATCGGGACTGTAGACACGGTAGAGCAAGGCGCCAGGGCGCACCGTGTCGCCTTCTGCGCGCACGCGCAGGTCCTCGATCCAACCTTCGATTCGCGATACCGCAACATTCTCCAACCGCTCATTTGTTTCAACGGTACCGAAGGCTCTGAGAGAGCGTCCAAAATTGGCAAGTTCGACAGGTGCAGTGCGCACGCCCATGGTCTGGATCATTTCCGGCGCAACGGCGATTGAGCCATCAGCGGATGATGGGTCGGCATAGACCGGAATGTAATCCATTCCCATGGAGTCTTGCTTGGGCACCGGCGATGTGTCCGCTTTGCCCATGGGATGTTTGTAATAGAGGATTTCACCTTTGGTGCCGCTGGCTGCGGGGCTCGCAGGTACAAGGTCCATCCCGCAAATCGGACATGATCCATCTGGGTCGGTTGAGATATAATGCGGATGCATCGGGCAGGTGTATTGCGCTGTCTCAGACGTACTGGTGGCCTGAGCCGGGGCTGTTGACGCATTCGGTGCCTGCGCAGGGTTGCCACATGCTGCGAGGAGCAAAGTCAGGGCTGAGACTGTGAAGAAAAATGTCTGTTTCATTGGGTTACCAAAAGCGCATTCATGCGCGCTGTAGCTGTTGCAATGCGGGCTTGTTCCCCAGCAATGTCTGAACGGAGTTTTAGAATTGCGATTTCGCCATCAATGATCGGCGCATAGTCACCGACACCGGATTCGTAGATCGTGTTTTGCGAGGTGATTTCGTCCTCGATCGCCACAATCTTTTGGGACAGAACCGCTGCGCTTTGTTCAGCTGTCTGGCGTATTGAGCGATAGGTCGAATATTGCGCAGACGCTGACCGTGCTGCGGATAGATAATTCGCTTGGGCGGCGGCGCGTTCAGCTTTTGCTGCGCGCAGACGCGGCTCCTGATTTTTGTTTGCCCAGAACGGTACGGTGACGGTCACCATGCCTGACACCCAATCATCGCCAGCAAAATTAGCACCGGACTCACGCTGCTGATAGGTGAGCTGCGCGCCCCATTCCGGTTTCCATGCGGCTTTGGCTTCATCGACGCCGCGATCGTGGACCGTCACGCCGGCGTCAGCGACGCGCGCTGCATGGAACGCCATTGCATCGCCCGACCAGTCTATTGGGGATAGCGGCGGCGGCGGTGTGTCAGGTACGGCTCCCAGGAGATCGATCAGGCGGGCATCGATTTGTGCGACCTGACCGCTTAAGTCCACCAATGTTCTGTCGACCTCAGCGCGTTCCCCCTCAATCTCCGCCAAACGAAACAAGGCAGGGCGTCCTGCATCAATTTCCAGTTCTGCAACTTGTGTGAGCTCGTCGTACTTTGCCCGTCGTTCTTCTGCCAGACCGCGCTGAACGCGGGTGCGGTGTTTTTCATGAAGCAAGGCAATCAGTTCGCCCCGCAGCGCCGCATAGCGCTGCGCGCGCATTTCGCGTGTCTCATTGGCGCGGGCACCAGCTTCGCCAGCGCGGGCGTTGCGGCCTGCGAGGCTTGGAAACTTTTGCTGGATGCCGATAGATTTATTTGTTGGCAAAAAATCAGTGAATGAGGGATCGAAGATGGGGAAGTTATTGATCCCGGCTGAGATGACGGGATCTGGCAGCGCGGTCGCCGCCGTCGCGCGTTCTTCGCTCGCTTCGGCCTGATAGGCCATAACTTGCAGGCTTGGATGGTTGCGGAGCCCATATTCCAGATCAGCAAAACTCTGACCATGAGCTGCTTCAATTATTGCAGGAGATATCCCGGCGAAGGCCAGGAGGAAAAGAGGACGAAACATGAGGGATTTCCTGTGTTCTGAATACGGACGAACTCAACGCGCGTTATCCTCTTGGATATTGCGCGCATGAAGACCGTCTGGATCAGACCAGGAGGCGTTGTTTTAAGGAGATCGGAGTGTCGGGCAATCCCGGCGACGCACGAGGTGGCCCCGTAGTTCGCAGGATGCGGGGTGTTTCATACCCGGTCCAGCGATTGACCTCGATGGGCAATAACTGAAGATCGTCTGTTGAAGTGAGCACTGTGGCCTGATCAGCTGTCTCGGCGGCTAACATCGCCGCCTCGCAGTCACCGCAGCCTGGACAGTCTGCCGGAGTGTCCTGAGACATTGGCGCGGCAGCTTCAGATTCCATATTGCCGTGACAAGGGGGCGCTTCAGCCTGAATGGTTGCCGCACTTGCTTGGGCATGTCCTGTGATACAACACGCCATGACGGGGCTTGCTGCGAAAGCAGCGATAGCCAAGAGCATGAAGAGGCGTGTCAACAGGTTCATATAGTGGAGAGTATCACAGAATTAGTTAAAGAAGAAATACGGGTGCGGGGTATGTCATTGAATTACTTTTTGCGGCCACCAAGCACCGCAACAAGTTCTTCGACTTTTTCGCGGCGATCATCGAGATTGTCAGCCGCCAATGCGTGCTCGACGCATGTTTCGAGATGGTCATCGAGGACAATTTTTTCCAGACCAGATAGCGCGGCCTTGATGGCCTGGACCTGGCGAACGACATCAATGCAATAACGATCCTCGGCGATCATTTTGGAGACACCGCGCACTTGGCCCTCGATACGGGCGAGGCGTTTGGTGGCTGCGTCTTTGGTTTTAGTTCTCATGATCGAATACCCTCTACTGGGTATATTATATGGTGACAATGTTGATGAAGCACTACCCTTCGAACGCCAATTTGTGCAAAAAAACGCCCGTTAAACCCGGAGTTTTCTGGAATATTGGCTCTAAACGCCGGGATTGGCACTCGATACTTCGTTTTGAAGCCGCTTCGGCGACCACAGTCGTGAACTGGTCAGTTCAGGCAATCACAGCCTTTGTAATCATCCAATGTCCCATCGCGATCATGACGAGATTTTCGGTCAACGAGATGAAGCCAAGCGGCACATTCGAGTTGCCGCCGACGCAGGCGCATTTCAATTCGCGCTTGTCGATATAGACGGCCTTGTAGACAGATATTGCACCGACGATGCCGATAAATAGCGCAACCGGCGCCGCGATCAGACCGAGGAGCCCGCCTGCGATCATGAAAATCCCGGCGAAAGCTTCAGCAACCGGATAGACATACCCGTAGCCTACACGCTTTTGTGCCAGCAGGTCGTAATTGAGAAACATGGTCGAAAAGCTCTCAATATCCTGCAATTTCTGAATTGCGAGCCCCGTCATCGAGAACGCTGCAAACCATTCGATCGTTCTGACCGTCAACACAGTGCCAAGTGTTCCCCATGCGATGGCCAATGCCATCAGGGCGCAGACTCCAAAAATGACCAGGACCGGTGCATACGTTTTTGCGTCTGATCCTTTTTCCCAATCTGTGAAACGCTCTCGCAGATCGTCATACCCACCAATCCGCTCACCCTCAATGAATGTCTGCGGCGTGGTTTCCACACTATGTTTTTCCTTGAACGCATCTGTTTCTGTGCGGGTTGTCAGATGATGGTCTTCAACAGTGTAGCCATTGCGTTCCAGCAGCCACTTGGATTTGAGTCCGTAGGGACACAAATGTTTATCCATGACCATTCTGTACAGGATCGCGGTTTTCTCTGTCTTCTCCAGCATAGGTCTAGTTCTCGCTTATATCTGACCCAGCCGGCTCAGTTGGCTGAAGGCTGGATTCAAAATCGGGGAGCGGGCGGGCTGCCGCTTCGGCCTGACTCGTGACCGGGCCATTTTTTGCGATGTCTTCGATCAGCCAATCCATTTCTTGAATCTCACGGCGCTGAGCTTCGATGATGGCATCGGCGAGCTCTCGGACGCGCACATCTTCAATATTAGCCCGTTCACTTGTCAGAATGGCGATGGAGTGGTGCGGGATCATCGCGCTCATCCATGACTTATCTTCGATGGTTGCCTGACTGCGCACCAACCAAAGCGTCAAAGCAAACACGACAAGAGACCCGGCGACAATTGCGAGATTGATCTTCGTGTTTTTGTACATGTTCAGCATGAAGCCGAGCATGATGATTGCCATGGCGGCACCCATGATGAATGTCATGAAGAAGCGGGTTTCGCTCCAACGCACATGTTCGAATGCGTAGGTGTTCAAATACATGAGGCCAAACATTGCGATCATGGAGGTGGCGATCATTGCGGCGAAACGCCAATATTTGGTCTTCATTTCCATAAGACTGTCCTTCTCATACGGGGTATAGGTATAAGGAGAACGTGCGAATTGTTTTCCAGTTCCGCTGGAAGCCTTCATCAGCTTGGGTTCTTTTCGTCTGAGGCTTTCCAAAAGCCTATTATGAGGTGCCAGATTCAGAGATGCCCCAAACTCAAAGACTGTTTGGATAACCGAATGCGAAATAAGGATGAAAATGACCTGTACAGAAACAACTGAACTCAGCGATGCACGCAGGTTGATTGCGCTCAATCAATCTTGTTTTTGTATGATGTTGAGCCGCGCAGACCTCGACGCGAGCATTGTCGCATCAGTCGGCGTGGATGGCTTAGAAAAGCTGCTCTCGGACCGCTCAAACCTATTCGCGGCAACAGGCGTCTTCGTGTCTCCGGCCGACATCGCCAATATGCAAGCACAGGTGGCTGCCATTGAAGCGGCTGCCGCGCTTGAATCCTTTCAAGCAGCTGTTCATGAGCGGGCGAGTGACGCAGTCACCTTCGCGCAGCCCAAGACCAGCGGCCTCTTCATGGGTTATGATTTTCACATTTCGGAGCAGGGGCCCCAGCTTATCGAAATCAATACAAACGCAGGCGGAGGTTTCCTCGCCGCCGCACTACAGGACGCAGCCGGGCGCGCCGCATTCAAGTGTGGCGAAGCTGAACTTCAGAATGAGGGCGTAGCAACTCAGAAGATGGTGGCAACCTTCCTGTCAGAGTGGCACGCAGCGGGCCGAACCGGACGGCCGGGTATCATCGCGATTGTCGATCAGGACCCCGAAGACCAATACCTTTATCCCGATATGCTGATGGCCCAGCATCACTTGCTGCAGGCTGGCATCGAAACACTCATCGTGGATCCGGCTGAGCTCACCTATCTGAACGAAGCATTGTGGGCGGGGTCATCTCGCGTGGATATGGTCTACAACCGATTGACGGATTTTAACCTCAGTGAGCCAGGCAATGCAGCGCTGAGGCAGGCCCTGATGGAGGACGCCGCAATTGTCAGTCCTTCGCCTCGCCACCATGCGTCGTATGCTGATAAGCGCAATCTGATTTGGTTGAGTGATGCAGACGTGTTGCGAAGATGGGGTCTTGCGGAAGATCACATTCTAGCGCTCGCAAGCATCCCGCGGACCCAGCGCGTCAGCGTTGAGAACGCAGAGGAATTGTGGACAGCACGCAAAGGATACTTCTTCAAGCCCGCTGCGGGGTTTGGTAGTCGCGCAACTTATCGCGGTGACAAGCTGACAAAGCGGGTCTGGTCTGAGATTCTGGACGGCGATTACATCGCGCAGACTTTTGTGCCGCCCACCTTGCGCGCCGTCACGGTTGAGAATGAGCAGCTGACGCTTAAATATGATGTGCGCCTTTACACCTATGCAGGTGAAACACTTCTGGTCGCAGCCAGGGTGTATCAGGGGCAGACGACCAACTTTCGAACAAGCGGGGGCGGATTTGCAGTCGTCTATCAGTTTTGAACAGATGTTGAATCTATCTTTCTCTTCCGGCTGGCGACGCCTCAAGAATGAGAGTGTTCATGATCGGGTTCTTGCCTGTCGCGGATTTTGCGTAGGTAGAACGCCTCAAACGCGAAGATTGCTGCCATTGATCCAAATGCGATTAAAACGATCATAGGGTCAGCGCTTGCCTTGATGAAAAGGAAAGCGCCCAGAGCAATGAGGTCGAACAGTATGGCGGCGATGAGTACCCAGGCGCGAGCACCGACGTCTTCGTGCAGATAGCGCAACACGCCGTAATGGATGATGATGTCCATGACCAGATAGTAGATCGCCCCGAGTGATGCGATCCGGCTGAGATCAAAAAAGGCGGCCAAAAATGCTGCGACAACGACCGTATAGACAAGTGTGTGCTTCTGGATGTCGCCCGGCATGCCGAAATGTTTGTGCGGGATTAGGTTCATATTTGTCAGCATGGCGAGCATGCGAGACACCGCGAAAACGCTTGCCAGCAATCCCGACGCTGTCGCGATGATTGCGAGGATGACGGTGAACGCTACACCGATATCGCCAAAAGCGGGACGTGACGCTTCGGCCAGAGAGAAATCCTTGGCTGCAACAATTTCTTCAAGAGAAAGAGATGACCCGACAGCGAGGGCCACCGCCAAATAAACGATGAGGCAGATCCCGAGTGACCACATAATGGCCCGGCCAACATTCTTGTTGGGGTCCTTGACCTCGTCGCCACTATTGGTGATGGTGGTAAATCCTTTGAAGGCGAGAATGGCCAAGGCGACGCCTGCCATGAATCCAGCGGGGGTTGTTTGATTGCTTGCCCCGCTACTGGCGGCCTCAAACGACAGACCGGATGCCCAAAGCGCTGCGCCTGCAAAGATCAGAATGCCGCCGACTTTCAACACGGCAGCTGCTTTGGAGACGCCGCCAATGATCTTGTTGCCCGAAATATTGATAATGAAGGCAAAGGCAATCAAGCCGACTGCTAGGACCGGGACAAGAACGCTGTCTTTTTCGACATCAAAGAGCTGCAATGTGTAAGCGCCAAATGTGCGCGCAACGAGACTTTCATTGATTACCATCGACATTGTCATCAGCAGGGCACTGGCCGCTGCAATTGTGGTTGGTCCGTACGCTTTTTGCAAGATCATCGCGATCCCGCCAGCCGACGGATATTTGTTCGACATCTTGATATAAGTGTATGCGCTAAACCCGCTGATCGCGGCTGCAATCAAGAACGCGAGCGGGAAGGCTGGGCCTGAAAACTGGGCGACCTGTCCGGTGAGGGCAAAAATGCCCGCACCGATCATCACACCGGTTCCCATGGAGACAGCGCCCGCGAGGCTCAGAGAGCCTTTCTGGTAGGAGGCAGATTTCATTGCGCTGGTGCCTGTTCGGCTGGGAATCGGCCAACATAACTGGCAAACACGCTTTGCGCCTCGCCATCAAACAAGATCACATCATAAGCGTCGGGCGGATTTGGCGTTTCCATACCAGGCGAGCCCATCGGCATACCTGGAACGGCCAGACCTGCTGCGCCGGGTCGTTCTTTGAGCAAGCGACGGATTTCAGCAGCTGGGACGTGGCCCTCAATGGCGTAGCCTGCAACTTTGGCTGTGTGGCAGGAGGCCAGTGCATCGGAAACGCCAAGTGATGCGCGCACTGGCGCGAGGTCTTCGCGCTCAATCACGCGCACGTCAAAACCGTCTCGCTGCAGATGCTCGATCCATGATGTACAACAGCCGCACCACGGCGTCTTGTAGACGGTAATCGTATCAGCGCTTGCCGTGCCTGAGCCGGCGGCAAAAAATGCCAACCCGCCAATCAGAGCGAAAAGTCCGGCGCTTACAGCGCCGAGAATCCATTTTGTCATACTGTGTCCTTCAGGCGTTAGAGTTTGACGGTACGCAGGCGTAGCGCATTTGCGATCACCGACACGGAGCTGAGGCTCATCGCAGCGGCCGCGATCATTGGACTGAGCAATAGACCAAAGAACGGGTAGAGTATGCCTGCTGCAACCGGAACGCCAAGCGAGTTGTAGACAAATGCGAAGAACAAATTCTGCCTTATATTGCCCATCGTGGCCCGGCTGAGATGCTGGGCCCGGGCGACGCCGCGCAGATCACCTTTCACAAGGGTGACGCTCGCACTTTCCATGGCCACATCTGTCCCGGTGCCCATCGCGATCCCGACGTCGGCCTGTGCGAGTGCTGGCGCATCATTGATACCATCGCCGCACATTGCGACGACAGCCCCGGCGCTTTGCAGTTCGCGGATGATGCGGTTTTTGTCTTCCGGTGAGACATCAGCGTGGACTTCGTCAATCCCGATTTGGCGGGCGACCGCCTCTGCAGTGGCTTTACTGTCGCCTGTCAACATCACCACCTTCATACCGGCTTTGTGAAGAGCTTCAATGGCTTCAGGCGTCGTCTCCTTGATCGGGTCGGCGACACCAATCAAGCCAGCAGGTTTGCCGTCCAGCGCAGCGAACATCACTGTTTGGCCGTCCTTGCGATATGTTTCGGCTCGCGCCTGCAGCGCCTCGTCGAGGGCGCCAACGCGGCGCATCATCTTGGCATTGCCAATCGCAAATATTTTTCCATTCACACGGCCCTGTGCACCTTCTCCAGTTACGGAACCAAAGTCAGACGCGTCGAGGCGTGCTGCACCGCGCTCTTCTGCCCCTTTGACGATGGCTTGCGCCAGGGGATGCTCGCTGCTGCGCTCAATGGCTGCGGCTAAAGATAGGAAGTCGGTTTCGCTAAGCGTCTCAACAGGTTCGACAGTGACCAGTCGCGGCTTGCCTTCAGTCAATGTCCCAGTCTTATCGACCACGATTGTATCTACTTTCTCAAAGGTCTCAAGCGCCTCGGCGTTCTTGATCAATATACCTGATTGAGCACCCTTGCCGGTCGCGACCATAATGGACATTGGCGTGGCAAGGCCCAGCGCACACGGGCAGGCAATAATTAACACAGCAACCGCGTTGACGATGGCGAAGGCCATCGCTGGATCAGGTCCGAATATTGACCATACGATGAAAGTCGCCAGAGAGATCAGGACCACGGCTGGGACGAACATGCCCGCCACCGTGTCTGCCAGTTTCTGAATGGGCGCGCGGGACCGCTGCGCCTCAGCCACCATACGGACAATCTGGGACAAGGTTGTGTCGTCGCCGACGCGTGTTGCCGCCATGATCAGTGATCCGGTTCCGTTGACAGTGCCGCCAGTCACGGGATCGCCAGTGGCTTTCTCAACAGGAATGGGTTCGCCAGAAATCATCGACTCGTCGACATTTGAGCGACCTTCAATCACTTCGCCATCGACGGGGACTTTTTCACCTGGACGCACACGCAAATGGTCGCCCGTGTTTACATGATCGATTGAGACTTCTTCTTCGCGGCCATCTGCCAATATGCGCACGGCGGTGGGCGGAGTAAGCTCCAGGAGTGCGCGGATTGCGCCCGAGGTTGCACTGCGGGCGCGCAGTTCGAGAACCTGCCCCAACAAGACAAGGGTCGTGATGACGGCTGCCGCTTCAAAGTAGACTGCGACGTCGCCAGACTCATTGCGAAACGCTGTTGGGAAGATGCCAGGTATAGCCGTTGCAACGAGCGAGAAGGCGAAAGCTACGCCGACGCCAAGCGCGATCAGAGTGAACATATTGAGGTTCATGGTGCGCACAGAACGCGCCCCGCGCTCAAAGAAGGGCAAACCGCCCCAGAGCACAACGGGCAAAGCAAGCGCAAACTGAGCCCATTGTGACCAGCCTGCAGGTAGCAGGCTCTCCAATGGACGTCCCGGTATCATGTCGGCCATCGCATAAATGGCGAGCGGAATCGTGAAGATGGCGCTGATCCAGAACCGGCGAGTCATGTCATCAAGTTCTGAAGTGTCCTCGTCTCCGACAACAATACCTTCAGGCTCCAGGGCCATCCCGCAGATGGGGCAACCTGAATTGCGGACATCGCGAACATTTGGGTGCATGGGACAGGTATAGACCGTGCCCGAATAACCAGCAGGGACGCGGTCATATTCGCCATCTGCACCAACAGCAGGATCGCCGCCGGAGTGGTGACAATTATGACCATGGTCGGCCTGGGCTTTCTGGTCGTGCTTATTGGTGCTCATAACTCTGTTTCCTTGCGCAGCGATTACGTCCGCGCTGTTGCCGTTGTAGGCGCGCCAACCTCTTGCGCGATGTTGTACGCATGAGGCTGGCGTAGCCCTTCTAATTTTTGCTGACGCTAGACCGATTGAAAAAATTGTAGAGCGGTACAAACACCAGAGCGAAGTACCAGCCGTACAGATAGCTTTCGATCAGGCCGATGATGAAGCCCTGCAGCGTCAGGAATTCAAAGCCAGGAAGCCAGTTCTCCCATGCGCTATGCATATGTAGCGACGCTGGCATCACCAGCCCCCAGCCAATGCAGATCAGGAATGAGATGGCGATAAAAAAGGAAAGCGCGTGTCCGACGGGTTTGAGTTTCATGGTCTCTCTCCTTGCAGTGCAGCGCCAAGAATGCTGCGTATCGTTGAGCCCAATATAAAACCCCCGGGGGGTATATGCAATATCCTTCGCTTCACTTTCTTAAACCGGTGATCTGCCATCGATTATGCGCCTGAAACTTGCTTCGCCATACGTCCAAAGCGTTTGAGTTTGAGGGCTGGTTTTTCGATCAGGTGCCAAGAGGCCGAAGAAAAAGTCAGGATGATGGGGGCTGATGTGACCAGCAGCATCAATGGTGATATATTTGGATTGAGAATAATCACGCTCTGCAGCACCGGGTAGTGCCAAATATATATTCCGTACGAGTAATCCGGCATTTGGGCGATACGTAATGATGGTGTTTCGACCAGTCCAATTTGCATAAGTGCTGCGGCCAATAAGAGGTTGGCAAACAGTTCACCGACGCTCGTCCAACCCAGCAAAATAAAGCCAACAAGTACGGCACTAACTCCAATCCAGCCTGGCCTGCGAAGGCGCGGAAAGTGCCATAGCGTCATTCCGATCAGGAATGTGGTTGTGAACCGGAACAGTGAAATCACGCCGCCAGACACAAGCTCCGCCAAAGGCGTAAATTGCAGGGCGAAATATACCAGTTGAGAGCTAGCGAGCGCTGCGAGCGTAATCCAGCGATTCTTTAATGCTCCCAAATAGAAGCCCAGACCCGCAAACATATAAGCCATGACTTCATAGCGGATCGTCCAGAGCGCGCCGTTGAAGATTGGGTCGGGGGAAGCATGAAATACGCCGCCAGGTCCCGTCTCCGAGTCTCCCATAAAAAGTACGCGGACGACATATGCCCAAGGTTCCGACTGGGCGAGATAAGCGGCCCCAGCCGGACGACCGAATAATGGACCAAACACTATGAGGAGGGTTAGCAGAAGCAAAATCAGGGCTGGATAGATTCTCAGTATTCGAGAGCGCGCATAACCCTTGATATCCTGCCGCGTTGCCAAACTTTTTGCGATCAGAAGCCCTGACAGGATGAAAAATCCATTCACAGCGAGATAGCTGAACGTCCACTTATAAACGCGTGACGGCTCATAGCCGGTCGGAATTAGCCAGGCGTGGCCAACGACAACCGCGCTGGCCAGGAACCATCTGAGCACTGTAAAGTGGTTTGCCCCAAAGAGCGGATCCGTTTCCGTTCCCGCTCCTTCAGGTTTGAGCACTGACATCTTCGGTCAACGCTTCGCGCGCGAGGACGAGTGGGTGTGCACCACCCTCCACGCGCCATCTACTTTTCGAAAAAGCCAGGTTTGCTTGCCAGTCCGGTCTAACTTTTCGCCAGTCCTGGCGATCGTTCCCTGCACAGTGGTGTCACCCACTGCCCATGCGAAATCGCCTTCGAAATAAATGTCGATATTTGAGACATTCAGCGCCAGATCTGGGATCGACGTCTTTTCCGGTTCGACATGATTGACGACAAGGTCTTCAAGCCCGCTATTCTCGCCGCCAGACTCAAAGTATCGCGCACCGTCGAAATCAAGAAAGTGCTTTCTGAACGGTGTGGCTGATCCGTCTTCCCATCCTGCTTCTATCTCTTCGATGATTTGTAGAATTGCTGCGTCATCTGTGCTGACAGGAGAGTTGTCGTGGTGACCGTCAGCATTGTCGTGTCCGGCAGGTGCTGCACCGTGGTGCCCATCGCTGTTGTCATGTCCCTCGGGTACGACAGGTGCCGGCTCGCTGTCATGGTGACCATCGCTATCATCATGGGCTGCTGGCGCTGCATCGGGCAAAGCCATCGCTGACATGTCATGGCCAGCGGCTTTTAGTTCGCTTGACGCATCGCCATGATCGTGATCGTGGCCATCACCCGTGACGATAGGCAAGCTTTTGACCCCAAGGCCATAGCCATAGACAATCTTGCCGCCCCACCACGCCGTTACACTGAGTGCCAAAGCAGCTGCTGTAAGACCTCCGATAAATAGTGTGGACGCTGTTTTTGCACGGCTTGTCCATCGCCAGATCGCCAGGAGCAATATTGCTGTGCCTGACGGAACCGCCCAATTGCGGTGTGTGGTCATGGCGGCGTGAGAGGGTGTATCGTGATCGACAGTGTAATACGCTTGAAACCCTGCAGCGATTGTCAGCACGATCGCTATCGCACCAAAGGCCAGCATCCAGTCCGCGGCAGGAGAGAGACTATCTCGCCATTTTGCTGTGGGCGGAAACCTGGACAGCAGATAAGAGATCACCGCAGTAATCGATAGTGCGTACGCGAAGTGAACAAGGATTGGATGAAGGTTCGGTTCTATGAGTGAGTTCATGGTGATGTTCCTTAAAACCAGGTCCGCACGCCAGCGACAAAGACGGTCCTGTCCGCATCGCCGCCAGAAGCTTCAATAAAGTCTTTGGTGTCGCCAAAACTGCCCTGCCATTCGACACCGATGTAAGGCGCAAATTGCCGTTTGATTTCATAGCGAAGACGCAACCCGGCATCGATATTGTTGAGGCCTGCACCGATTTGACGATCCGGGATGTCCTGCGCTGAGACATTGACCTCGATACGCGGCTGCAGGATCAATCGCTGAGTCAGAAGCAACTCATATTCAAGTTCAGCGCGCGCGGTGACGTCGCCTTCGGTGCTCAGATATGCGGACATGTCGACTTCGAAGAAATAAGGTGCGAGGCCTTGAATGCCGATCACGGCATGATCGAGACTGTCTGGTTTGAAATCATGTCGAACACCAGCTTGCAGGTTCCAGTAGGGCGCGACGGCGCGCGAATAGAGCGCTTGAATTTCGGCGTCCTCGACATCGCCATTGTTTAAGGAAGACCGCCCTTCGGTTTTGAACCAGATCTTGTTGATGTCGCCGCCATACCAAGCTTGCCCATTCCAATACAATTCGTCCACGCCATTGGCAGACTGGGCTTCGAATTGGTTGAACAACACGTAGGATGTTCTTTGACTGCCGCCCTCTTTCAGGACTTCCTCACGGGACTTGGCCATCTCTTCGGGATCATAGTATTGGTTGGCTTGAGACCAGAGAGGGGCATCGGCGGAGGCTGGTGATTGCGGCGTTTCCTCATCCGGCTGCTGAGCAAGCGCGCCGAACGGCAAGATCATGCCAAAGGCAGCAATGAGTAGTGTGTGCGTGATCGGTTTCATTTCATCTCTCCCATGCCAGGCATCTTCGAGTGATCCATAGATTTGTGATCCATGTTGTTCATATCCATGTCTTTCATTTCCATCGCTTTTGGGGCGTTCGGATTGGCATAAGGCAGGACCGAGACGACCTGCATCATGCCGGCATGCATGTGGTAGAGGAGGTGGCAATGAAAGGCCCAGTCGCCGACATGTTCTGCCGAAATGTCGACCGAGAGTTTTTCTCCCGGTTTGACCAGAATGGTGTGCTTTCGCGGTTTGTGATCATCGCCGCCATTGACCACGTCGAAGAACATGCCGTGCAAATGTATGGGGTGCGGCATCATTGTGTCGTTGATCATGGTCAGGCGAAGTCGCTCACCCTTGTAGAACTTGATGGGTTCCTTGATGTGCGCGAATTGAACGCCGTCGAAGGACCACATATAGCGCTCCATATTGCTGGTCAGGTGGAGTTCGATCTCGCGTTCGGGGGCTCTCAGATCTGGGTTGCGTTCAAGGCTGCGAAGTTGGGAATAGCGCAGGACCCGGTGGTCCAAGCCTTCCAGGCCTTGACCCGGCTCATCGAGACGGCTCACGGGTGCCATGGCGATGCCGACAACCCCCGGACCGCGCGTCACGCCGGGAGCGGCTGCATCCATACCGGACATGCCGCTCATTGGGCTGGCTTGCTTATCATCCATTCCCGGCATGGCGCTTTGATCCATGCCCTCCATCCCGGGCATAGAGGAATGGTCCATCCCTTCCATGGACGAATGATCCATACCCTCCATGCCTGACATATTGGAATGATCCATGCCCGTCATCTCTTGGGAACTGTCCGTTGACATTCCCGCCATGCTGCCATGATCCATTCCGCCCATACCCATATCTTTCATGGTCAGCGGGACAGGCGCGCGAAGCTCTGGGGCTTCAGCCCGCATGCCGGGACGCGGGGCGAGTGTTGCAATAACCTGACCTGACCGGCCGATGGATTCGGCGGTGATCGCAAAGGCCCGGTTTTCCTCTGGCGAAACGATCACGTCATAGGTTTCGGCGACGCCAATCTGGAACTCGTCAGTCTCAACAGGTTGAACGTTGAGCCCGTCGGCGGCGACAACCGTCATCGGCAAACCGGGGATACGGAAGTTGAAGATTGTCATCGCTGACGCGTTGATGATTCTGAGACGGACACGTTCGCCAGGGGCAAAGACGGCATCCCAATTGTCGCGCGTTGAATGACCATTGATCAGATAGGTGTATGTCGCGCCGCCTATATCTTCCCAATCTGTCTGGGACATACGCATCTGGTTCCACATCTTGCGGTCCTGAAGGGTTTGGCCAAGACCTTTGTCAGAGACATCATCGATAAAATCCCCGGCGGTGCGTTTCTGAAAGTTGAATGTGTCGCTTGAGCTTTTCAATTTCTTGAACAGGCTGTGCGGACTTTCAAAACTCCAGTCGGACAGCACGAGGACATATTCGCGGTCATAACTCACCGGATCGGAGGCCTTTGGATCGATAATCAAGGGGCCATAATGACCCAGCTGTTCCTGCAATCCTGAATGCGAGTGATACCAATACGTGCCGGCGTGATTGAGCGTCCATTTGTACGTGAAAGTTTCTTTCGGCTTGATCCCCGGAAACGCGATGCCCGGTACGCCGTCCATGTAGAATGGCACGAGCAGCCCATGCCAATGGATCGACGAGTCTTCCTCAAGTTCATTGGTCACATTGATCGTAATGTCATCACCTTCCCGAAACCGCACCAATGGGCCGGGCAAGGTGCCATTGATGCCGGTCGCCATTCCCGCACGGCCATTGATGTGCACAGGAAACTTCCCGATGGACAGATCGAAATCTGTTCCGGCGAGCGCTGCGATGCCGAGATTTCCATTGCGGGCGCTTTGCGCCCATGCAGGTAGCAAGCCGCCAAGGCTGGCCAATGCGCCGCCTCCAACTGCTAGCTGCAAGAGGTGTCGTCTGCTAAACTGAGTCATTATCTTCTCCTGTCGCTGTGCTACTGCGCCGCTTTGGGGTGCATCTTGGTAGGGGCCATTGCCGGTATGTCATCATGTTCGCCTGCAACAGATCCTGAAGTGCTGCTGCAAAGGCCAGGGATGACTTCAGTCGATTGCGTCAGGCAGAGTTCGGCGATGGGGTAGGGGCCTGTGTCGGTCTTGTGCAGCGTGAACTGAGCTCGGTCTCCGGGCTTCAGACTTGAGATATCCACGCCATCCATGACCGAGAAGGCCATTTTCATGGCGGGCCATTTGAGGGCAGCGACGGGCCCGTGGTTGAGGCCAACTTTACGGTTTGCTGCATCGATTGCCACAACTGTTCCTGTGGCCTCATACATGTGTTGAGCGCGGGTTGTATCAGTCATGTTTATATCGTGCCCCGCATGCGGCGATTGCTGTGCAATGGCGGGGGACGCCAACACGGTTAAAGCGAGGACACTGGAGAAAAGAGTGGTTTTGAAACAGGTCATTGTACGGATTCCATGTGAGAAGGTGTGAGTGACGGTCCTGCGGATGCGCCGCGAGGAACTGTGAGAAAACTGGAGAATTAGGAAGGTGCCCAAAGCATTGGAAGGTGGGCCGCAGTACGACCTCAAGCGTTGCACTGGGCTGCAAAACGGCTAGCCGTGCATCGAACTCAAGTCAGAGATATGTCGTGTCTGGAAATAGGCGAACCTGCATGCGTTCGCCATCGCAAGTCGATCAGCGGAGCGGGTGGCCTGCGAAGTTGCACGGGGCGCGGTGTGGGAGTACGCGCTTTGACAATCGCAACTTTCGCTTCCAGATGCGGTGTGGCCTCAACTTTGTCAGTTTGAGAGATTGCATACATGTCAGCGCTATCGCAGTGCTGACATCCATTGCAGTGCTGATCATCATCAGAATTATGATCAGCGCTGGTGCCTGGGTGATGATCCACAGATTGCGCGATTTGTATGTTTGAGTCGCTGTCAGGTGCGCAGGTGCAGAGCACCTGCGCGATCCCAAAGATCAGAACCATCAAAGACAATAAAATCGTGCGCATAGTCAATACCCTATACCCCCTATAGGTTTTTTTCAATCGGAGAATTTAAATTATCTTTGTCGTATGTGAAGAAGTAGGACATCGCCCCGTTCATTGTAGTAGAGTGATGTCTCATATCAGCAGCAGCGATCAGTTGGGCGTGTGGCGGATATTGTTTTTCCAGATTCAGATCGCCAAGAATAATCCAAGTAGCACATCTGCCGACAGGCAAAACGATGCCCCACCAATCAGGTGCTGGATACAGCCTGCGCGACGTCGAAAACTCATGGAGAATTAGATCTATAGCGACGATTCAGACTGATCGCATATATCCGCCGATAGCGAATAGAATAAACACACATACGACAACCGAATTGAAAGCGATCTCCCACACCCCTCCATGCTCGAACGCTAAGACCAAGTAGAATAATACAATTGCTATCAGTGTGACGAGATAGACCCCCGATCTCTATGCAACCCAACGATTGCGGACACAAACAATAGTCCGGTGATCAGTATGATGCCCAATTCAGAATTCTAGACGGCACAAGCCAACCATCACAGCAGCCACACGCTCCGAGAACTGAACAGCCCATAACTTATCCCGCGATTGAGTCCTAATGGCAAGTCAAAGAATGGCAGCACGTCGATTAAGCTGATGGCCTGCATACGGGCAGAGCACATGACCGCTTTCGTCACTAAGTCCGCGTTGAGTACTAGACCAGCAACTGACAACCCGAGCATGCGTACAAATCTGCTCATTCTGACGTCCTGCTTCTCTCAAGAGGATTTTCTGCGTTCGTTTTTGCAATGCGCAGATCGCGGACAACGTCATGAAGAATGATCCAGGCGGAATGTAAAAAGAGGGTGGCAAAAATAGCGGCCACAATAAGGTCGGGCCAGCGAGTAGAAGTCAGCGCGACCAAACCAGCAGCGATAATTACAGCCACATTTCCGATGGCATCGTTGCGCGAGAATAACCAGACGGCGCGCATATTAGTGTCTTAGCGTCGCAGTTGCGGTAGGGCAGCAGTGGTACGACGGCGATCAGATTCAGAAGTAGAGCCACCAAAGCGAACACTCCCATTATCCTGATCCTGCACTTACTGGCGTATCGGTCATTGCTTTTAGGACCGTCGATATGAGCACCCACAGTCCGAGGCCGCCGAGAAACAGCCCTTGTAGTGAGGCGGAGCGTGCCCGTCAAACCAAGGACCAGCTAATCGCAAGTATGGCAAAAAAAAGGTGATAGAATCGTCGCCAAGGAAATAGAGAGCATCTGCCTTTAGCGCTTGCGAATTGTCTAAAAAGCCACCGATCAACTCGATGATGCTGTATCCGACATTTAAGCCTACAACGGTTCAGAGCGCGCGGCGATACTCTGGAGATTGCCCAACCAGCCCCTCATTAGTTTCACAGCCACAGTTATCTGACATTTGGTGTCTCCAGTGCTTACATGATACTGAAATAACGCTCGGCTTTGCTTTTGTAGTTTCGGTAATTATCGCCGAAGAAGCGCTCCCTATGAGGCTCTTCAACAAGCGTGATACCCGCATAAATCATGGCGGCAAAGGCGACGACAAAGATAAGCTCGATCAATGATCCCAACCCAATAGGAACATTAACGTATACTCAAAATACCGCGGGTTACGTGGGCACCGGTGAATTTCAGCCGTAATCAGCACGTCTTTCTTTAGTCCGTAGACACGCATTTGATCGCTATAAGCTTTGCGGCCCAGAGATATGACGACCGTGCCCCCAAGAGTAGCGCTGCTCCTACGGCTAATGATTCTAAGTTTGGCGCTTAGAGCGATCCCTGGTCGAGGCAGGATTCAGCGAACGTCAACGCGGCATGTCCATGCATCGCGACGTCAGGCCGGAGGGCTAGACCCACAGATAGTTTGCCGGTTTTTCGAATGCTGCTGTTGGCTATAATACCGAAAGGTACGCTAAATAAGGCGTTGATGATCATTAAAAGGCCTATTAAGGCCAAGTAGACTGAATAATGCGGGTACTCGTGTCTCATTGTTTTATTTTTAATTCACTTAGCTTAACCTCTACAGCGACTGTAGACGCAAGAGGTGTTTGGAGGCGACAATGAAACAGATGACAATTGGTTGTTTATCGAAGGTAGCGGGTGTGAAAGTCACGACCATTCGCTATTATGAATCGATCGATCTGATGAGAGACCCTGAGCGCAGTCCAGGCGGTCAGCGACTCTATGGCGACGCGGCATTGCGCCGCCTGTTCTTTATCCGTCATGCCCGTGATTTGGGCTTCCCTATCGACTCCATACGTGAGCTCATTGATTTGCAAGACGAGCCCAGCGAGGATTGCGCCCATGTTGATGTTATTGCTCGCCGGCAATTGGCGGATGTGCGTCAGAAACTGTCCCAGCTTGAAACACTGGAAGCCGAATTAAAACGCATGTTGTCGGCCTGCGCGGGCGGCAGCATTGCCACATGCAAAGTCCTCGAAAGTTTAGGGGATCATAGGCATTGTCTTGACCCACATGACGGAACAGCGCTCTCGCCAAAAATCGGCGGGCAGCTCTGATAGAAGATAATTTAAAAATGGGCTTGATCCTACAGCCGCTGTAGGTGCTATAACAGGATCATGAAGACAGATGGCACTAAATAAATGAATATATTTAATGATTTTGATAATGAAATAGGATAGTCTTTGAAGGAATGAAAACTGTATCCGTCATATGCACCGCCAGATTTTGGCTTGCGCTGATGCTCAGCGTTACCCTTGGTATGGGCGCAACGGCAGCAGTTAATCATGCTATGGATGCCGAAGAAATTGCCTGTGTTACCACAGACGCGGAAGCACATCATGACGCCAAACTCCGTGATGCAGAAAATGATTATACTGGGCAACGACCGGCCCACAAGCATCATATCCATAGCTGCGGGCCATGCCATCTCCATATGGTAGGGATGAACATTTCGGCCTTCTTCTTCGCTTCTTGTGCGACATTAGAGCTTCGTCCTGGTGCAGACCAGCACGTTCCGCGTGCAGGTCCTATCGGCCTCTACCGTCCTCCGCGTGCCTAACCTGATTCTTTGAACCTGCGTCTTTGCGCGTGGGATTAATGTCTATTCAGGTTATCACAAGGAAGAACTCCCCATGCCAAAATTAAAACAGGGCGCACTTTGCGTCCTGATCGCAGCAGTCGTTCCAGGCGCAGCGATCGCGGCTCCGTGCAACGGGCCAATGGGCGGCCAGCCCCCAATTGTGGCGGACGCCCCGCTAACACTCGACATGGCGCTGGCGCAAATACGCTATGCGTCCCCGGATGTTCGCCGAGCCGCACTGGAAACGCGCGCCAGCGCCGCCGAAGCCGATCAGGCCGGGCGCCGTCTTAATCCGTCAATCGGATTGGAAATTGAGAATTTTTCCGGCTCCGGACCGCTCAGCGGCTTTGACCAGAGCGAAACCACGCTCGCAATTGCGCAGACCTTCCAGCTAGGCGGTAAAAGAGCCAAGCGCGAGCAGGCTGCGCGGGCGCGGGCAGCGCTCGCCGACGCGGAATGCCGCGTCATATTGAGAGAAACCGAACTTGAAGCGGCGCTACTCTATCATGACCTGATTGCCGCGACAGAACTCGCAGCGCTGGCCCGGGAGTCTGCGGATCTCGCCGTGTCTTTGGCCGAAACCGTTGCGAAACGTGTTGAAGCCGGCGCGGCAGCCCCGCCGGAGCGCTCACGCGCCGAGGCCGATGCGGCGGCACTCAAAGCCGCCGCACTTGCCGCAGACGCTGAAATTGATCAGCGGCGGTATGAACTCGCCGCGCTTTGGGGAAGCTCAACGCCGGTCTTTGCGCCCCCGCGCGCCATATTGTCTGATGAAAGTGAAATACTCTCAAAGACGAGCGGGCTTGATGAGCACCCGGCGCTCGCCGCGGCTAAAGCTGGCGCAACAGCCCGCGACGCCGAGCAGGACGCCGCCCGCGCAGCCGGTGTTCCCGATGTCACGGTCAGTGCAGGCGTTCGCCAATTTGAAGAGACTGGCGACAATGCGCTCCTGGTGGGGGTCACCGTGCCGATTCCGCTTTTTGACCGTAACCGCGACGCCGCTCGCGCAGCGGGTCTGCGCGCCGATGCCGAACGCATCAGTGCCGTCGCCGTTGAAGCCAGATTACGGTCGCAGCAACAGGCTGCCGCCGCGCGGGTTCGCACTTCAAAGGCCCGGCTGATTTTAATCGAAAAAGAGGCGCTTCCCGCGGCCCGTTCCGCCTACGACGCATCTGTTGAAGGCTATGCGGCAGGCCGATTTGACCTCACATCAACGCTCGATACCCGTAAGGGGCTGATCGAGGCAGGCGTCGGCGTAATTGACGCGCGGCGTACCCTCAATGCGGACCTCATGCGTCTCAAAAGCCTGATTGGTGCCGCCCCGTTTAATGGAGACTTCCAATGAAACAGACACTTATTTTGCCAACGACCATGATGGTTCTGGCTGTGATTTTGGCGGGATGTGGCAACGCAAACCCGAATACCAATCGAGTCGCAAACGAACCGTCTGCCGCGACCGCTGATCACGATGATCATGGCGAAGAAAAAGCAGATCATGATGACCATGGCGAGACCGATCAAGATGATGATCATGACGATCATGCGGAAAGTGACGGCAAGCCTGACGGCCATAATGACCATGATGAATCCGAAGGGGACGTAGTGAAACTAACCCCTGACGCGGCCACCGAGGCCGGTATTGAAACGGCAACTGTTGCAGAGGGGGCGATTGCGCAATCTCTCAGCCTTCCGGCCGAAATCCGCTTTGACGCTGATCGCGTCGCCAACGTCTCGCCCAAGGTCAGCGGCGTAATTGGCAAACTCTATGCGAGCGAGGGGGATCACGTGGCCCGCGGCGATACGCTGGCGCTGATCAAGAGCCGTGAACTCGCCGGTCTGAAAGCCGCTTGGCTCACCGCTGAAACGCGCAAAGCCCTCGCCAGTCAGGCGCTGGCCCGCGAAGAAAAGCTGTTTGCGGACAAAATTACTTCGGAAGCCGATTTGCAAGCCGCGCGGGCGGAATTTGAAGCCGCCAAAGCCGATAGTGACGCGGCTGAAAATGAGCTCCACGCTGCAGGTGTCAGTCATGCCGCACTGGAGCGCATATCCACTGCGGCTGATGGCGATAATGCCAATGCCTACCTGTCCGCGCCGATAGCCGGAACAGTGGTGCGCCGGACGGTCACGCTTGGCGAAACAGTCTCAGCCGGGGATGCCGGCGCTGATCCGCTTTTCACCCTTGTCGATGACAGTGTCGTCTGGGCGGATATTGCCGTTTACAAACAGGACATCGCCCGCATTCGCGTCGGTGCTCCTGTCGCGCTGAAAACCGACAGCGGTGAAATCCTGGCTCAGTCCGCAATTGCCTTTGTGCTGCCGGTCATCAGCGAAACGTCACGCACCGCGACGGCCCGCGTGATCGTTGACAATCCGGACGGCACATTACGACCTGGCCAGTATGTCACGGCCGATCTCAGCGTTGGCACGTCTGAGCAGGTTTTGCGCGTACCGGAGGCAGCCATTCAATTGGTTGAAGACAGACCTTCCGTGTTTGTCCCTGTCGAGGGCGGCTATGCCCCGCGCTCAGTGATGACAGGCACCAAATCTGGCGGCTTTGTGGAAATCCGCTCTGGCCTGATGGCGGGTGAGACCATCGTCACAGACGGTGCCTTCACCCTCAAAGCTCAACTTGAAAAAGACGCCTTTGGCGATGGCCACGGCCACTAGGACTGATTGACATGATGAATCTTATGCACCGTATCGCCGGAGGGCGGCTGCTTGCCGCCATCGCGGCGCTCGCCATGACGCTTGGCGGATTATTCGCGTTCAAAGCGCTACCCGTTGATGCCTTTCCCGATGTGACACCTTCACTCGTTCAGGTCTTCACAGAAACCGAAGGCCTCGCGCCTGAAGAAGTCGAACGCTACGTGACCTATCCCATTGAGACCGCCATGTCCGGCTTGCCGAAGCTAGACCATATGCGCTCGGTCTCAAACTTTGGACTGTCCGTCGTTAACATCTATTTTGAGGACGGCACGGATGTGTATTTTGCGCGCCAGGTTGTTGGTGAACGCCTCGCCGAAGCGCGCGGCAATATCCCCGATGGCTTTGGTGACCCGCAAATGGGGCCTATTTCAACAGGTCTAGGGATTATTCTCTATTTCCGTCTTGAAGATGAGACCGGCGCGCGCGATCTTGTAGAAATGCGCGAAATCCAGGACTGGATCATCAAATACCAGCTTCAGACTGTGCCCGGCGTCACCGAAGTGCTGTCACTTGGCGGTTATGAAAAGCAGTATCAGGTCAGGCTCGATCCGGACGCGCTATTGGCTTACGACATCCAGATTGGTGATGTGATGACCGCCCTTGAGCGCGGCAACAAGACCGAAGGCGCACAATTTCTCGAAATCGGGGCCGAGCAATATACTGTGCGCGGCGTGGGACTGGCGCGATCGGTTGAAGATCTTGCGGAAATTGTTGTCAACGTGGACGATGGCCGCCCAGTGCGGGTACGCGACCTCGGTGAAATCATAGTCGGCGGCGGAGTACGCCAGGGCCTGGCCACCGCCAATGGCGAAGGTGAAGTGGTCGCGGGGCTGGTGCTCAAACTCTATGGTGCCAATACGTCCGATGTGATTGCGCGCGTTCAGACACGCTTTGAGGAAATCAACAAAAACCTGCCGGAGGGAGTCAACGCCGTGCCCTATTATGATCAGGGAACACTGGTCAACAAAGCTGCCGCCACGGTAACAACGGCGTTGTGGCAAGGCGCGCTACTCGTAGCACTGGTCGTTTTCGTCTTTCTGGGCGGCTGGCGTCCAAGCCTGGTTGTTGTCCTCTCTATTCCATTTTCCGTGGGCTTTGCTTTCATCGCGATGCAATGGCTCGGCATCAGTGCCAACCTCATGTCGCTGGGCGGCGTGGCCATTGCCATTGGCTTGATGGTGGATGGGGCTATCGTCATCGCAGAAAATGTCGACCGGGGATTCCTGGAAAGCGATCCGTCTGTCGATCAGAGGGATGTTGTGGCGCGCTCAGCTGCGGAAGTCATAGCGCCGCTAATTGCGGCCGTTGCGGTGGTGATCGTCGTCTTTCTGCCGCTTTTCTCGTTGCAAGGCGTGGAAGGTAAAACCTTCCGGCCTCTGGCAGCCTCCGCGGCGCTCGCCATGACGGGGTCATTGTTCTACGCCGCGCTGATTGCGCCATCGCTCGCAAATGGGGTCATGCGCCGGAGCAAAAAGCCGCGTGAGGACCGTCCGGGATGGATTGCCCGCACGGTCAGCCAAGCCGCCGGATTCTTCGTTCGCCAGCGTTTGGCGGCGATTGCTCTGGCCGCCATCCTCCTGGTAGCGGGCGGACTGGCCGGTTCGCGCCTCGGGTCTGAATTTACCCCTTCGCTTGAAGAAGGTGATGTTCTACTCCGCGTGACCATGGCACCATCTATCTCTTTGACAGAAGCGGCGGAAACGACCACCCGCGTTGAGAAAAGGCTTCTGACGGCCTTTCCGGAAATCAAGTCTATCGTGACCCGAATCGGTCGCGGTGAGGTCGGGGCCCACGCCGACCCGACCAATAGTGCGGAAGCTTTTGTTGAACTCAATCCGAGGTCGGAGTGGCGCAAAGGCCTGTCGCCGGAGGACTTGCGCACAGCGATATCGGAAAATCTGGAAGGGGTGCCCGGTATTGTCGTCAATATTGGACAACCTATCGCGATGTCTGTTGATGAACTTTTGACCGGGACACGCGCAGAACTTGCCGTGAAGATTTTCGGGCCGGACAGTGATGTCCTGTTGAAAAAGTCACAAGAGCTACAGGCCATCTTGCAACAGGTAGATGGGGCAGCTGAAGTTCAGGCTGACCAGATTACAGGGGCACCACAACTCGTGGTGCGTGTCGATCGGGCGGCCCTCGGACGGTATGGTCTCGATGTTGAGGACGCGCTTGATGCCTTGCGGGCCTCGGTCGGCGGAGCAGAAGCCGGTGCTCTGTTTGAAGGCGTTCGGCAATTCCCGATCGTCGTGCGGTTTCATGAAGAGAGCCGCGATACAGCCGAAGCCATCCGCCGCTTGGTGCTGGAATCGTCAAACGGCGCGCGTGTGACGCTGGAAAGCGTGGCCACTATCGAGACCGTTATCGGACCACGTCAGATCACGCGTGAGGATGGCGAGCGGTTTATCACCGTGCAATCCAATGTGCGGGGCCGAGACATCGGGTCTTTTGTAATGGAGGCGCAAGATCTGACCGACGCCAATCTTGACCTGCCTGCAGGCTACCGCGTTGTCTGGGGCGGTCAGTTTGAATTGCAGCAACAGGCCAATGCTCGGTTCGCAGTTGTAATACCGATCACGCTCGGCATTGTATTGCTGATCCTGCTACTGACATTCGGACGGCTTAAATCGGCAATTCTCATACTGCTGAACATCCCCCTTGCGTTAACCGGAGGCGCGCTCGCACTCTGGATTACAGGACTGCCTGTCTCGGTTCCCGCGACGGTTGGTTTCATCGCGTTATTTGGTATCGCACTTGGCAACGGCATGGTTCTGGTGAGCTTCATGGACGATTTCGCCCGCGCCGGGCGAGACCGGGATGCGCTCGCAATCGATGCGGCTGGGATGCGCGCCAGACCCGTTCTGATGACGGCGATGACAACTGCTTTGGGACTTGCGCCCTTGCTGTTTGCGACTGGCGTCGGCGCGGAAGTGCAGCGGCCCCTGGCGACTGTCGTCACAGGCGGGCTTGTCTCTTCAACCCTGCTGACGCTGCTCGTTATGCCGGCTCTGCATCGTTGGTTCTCACCGAAACCAGACTCGCATCATTCGCTGCTGGAAACACCGCACAGCCCCGAAACCGTTCCGGCGAAATAAATCACTCCGCCTTGGCGGTGCAGTCCGCCAAGGCGTCACTTTTTTGGAGACGCTTATGTCACGCTCGAAACACTTAGATCATGATCACGACACTGACGGTCATGACCATGGCGATGTCATTAGCCACTTATTGGGGCCGCGCGCGGAAATCATCTTTGCCGGGCTGGCTGGACTTTGCCTGCTGGCAGGCTGGCTCGGCCCCAAACTTGGGTTTCTACCGGACCCCATCGGATTTGGCTTCCTGCTCGCGGCTTACTTTTTCGGTGGTTATTTCGCGCTGCGTGAGGCCACGGGTAAAATACTGAAAGGCCAGTTTCAGATCGACTTTCTGATGCTGGTGGCTGCCACGGGCGCCGCAATTCTGGGGGAATGGGCGGAAGGCGCTTTTCTCCTCTTCCTGTTTGCCATTGGTCATGCCCTTGAAAACTATGCCATGGCCCGGGCGCGCAATGCGATTTCGGCTTTGGCGGATCTCACTCCAGATGAGGCGCTCGTCCGGCGGGGCCAGACGACAGAAACCATTGCGATCGACGAGCTCGTCATCGGTGATGTCGTTGTGGTGCGCTCCAATGAGCGCTTGCCAGCCGACGGATTTGTGGTCAGTGGACAAAGCGCGGTCAATCAGGCACCCATTACAGGCGAAAGCGCGCCCGTGGACAAAAGACCTGTGGCTGACCGCGAAAAGGCAGCTGGCAATCCTGACGCGCTAAAGGCCGAAAGCCGGGTCTTCGCGGGGGCAATCAACGGGTCCGGCAGTCTGGATGTTCAAGTGACCAAATTATCGGGCGAGACGACGCTAGCCCGTGTTGTCACCATGGTGAGCGAGGCCGAAACACGCCAGTCACCGACGCAGAGTTTTAGCAAAAAGTTCGAGCGTATATTTGTGCCATGCATCATTGTTCTGGCGGTTGTTACGTCGCTGACCTTCCTTGTTCTGGACGAGACGGCTTCCGAAAGCTTTTACCGAGCCATGGCTGTATTAGTGGCGGCTAGCCCCTGCGCTCTGGCCATTGCAACCCCAAGTGCCATACTCTCTGGCGTGGCCCGCGCCGCGCGCGGCGGCGTGTTGATTAAAGGCGGCGCGCCGCTTGAAGCGCTCGGGCGGCTCGACGCCATCGCCTTTGACAAAACCGGCACACTGACAGAGGGCGAGCCGCGCCTTGTGGATATTGTACCTTTCAGCGATGTTGATGCAGATACTCTACTTAGGATTAGCGCCGCTGTTGAAACGCTAAGTGATCATCCGCTGGCCGAGGCAGTGGTGCGCGATGCGAAGACCCGCCTCGGATCAATCCCCGACAGCGCAACCGATTTTACAAGCATTACCGGCCGCGGTCTGTCCGCTATGTATGATGGTCAGATTGTGCATATCGGCAAATCGGCTTTGTTTGATGAGGTGGACGGCAAGCCAGTGCCGGAAGACTTGGCAGAGCGCGTAAATTCGCTGTCTGCTAATGGCCGCACAACGATGATTGTGCGTCACGGGGAGCGTTATCTCGGCGTAATCGGTCTTATGGACACGCCGCGCGAGGTGGCGAAAAGCGTCATAGCGCGGCTGCGCGACATCGGCGTGACCCGTATGATGATGATTTCAGGCGACAACCAGAATGTGGCAGATGCTGTCGCGCGAGATGTTGGGCTTGACGAGGCCTTCGGCGATCTCTTGCCCGATGATAAAGTCACCAAGATCAAATCACTCAAGCAAGGTCGCGGCGTCGCTATGGTTGGGGACGGCGTCAATGATGCGCCTGCCATGGCTAATGCGAGTGTCGGTATCGCTATGGGAGCTGCGGGCTCAGACGTTGCCCTTGAGACTGCTGACATTGCTCTCATGGCTGATGATCTTGAGACGTTGCCATTTGCCGTCGGATTGAGCCGGGCAACCAGTCGCATTATCCGGCAAAACCTCTGGGTCAGCCTCGGCATCGTCGCGTTTCTGATCCCGGCCACACTGTTCGGTCTTGGGATTGGCCCAGCTGTGCTCATCCACGAAGGTTCAACGGTGCTGGTTGTCTCAAATGCCTTGCGCCTGCTTGGATACAGCGCAAAGGAAAGCATTCAAAATAAAGCCGTATGATCTCGACTGTAAACTCCTAACTTTGGAAAACGCTGATGATTAGGAGCATTAAAACTGTTCCAGTTTTTACTCAATCAGACATTGGAGTGTTAGTTGGTGGTGGTACTAGATAAAAGCTAACTGCTCTCAAATACGGGGAATTTAGTTTTTTCTAGCCTACAAAAAGTTGTCGCCATTCGCTCAATGTGACGTTGCGATTTCGTTTGAAATTTGGTCTTGAGTAGAGGTGTCTCTCTAGTTTGAAATGGTTGTGAATTTTCGCATTTGGACTGCATGCTTTTTCCGGATTTGAGAAGCGAATACTGGACCAAACCTGTTCCACCAAAACCTGACCGTTTCGAGTGTGATATCGATACCTCGTTCATGAAGAAGGTCTTCCACGTTTCTCAGCGAGAGTGAAAATCGGATGTACATCATCACAGCAAGTTTGATGACTTCGAGCATGTTTTTTTTATATTAGAGAATAGTGAGTTGAAGCTGAGAACGAAGGGGGCATCAGAGAAAATAACATTTCAACAATTTTAACTTTTTGTTAATCAGCTCTTGCCGAATCACTTCTAAATCGATAGCTAAAAAATGTTGCAGAAGCTGTGTTCGAGGTAACTCTGTAACACCGAGAATGACACAAAAACGATAGATAATGCCATTATGGCATAGCCCCAAAGCGAGGTTCTAAGTCAAGTTTTCCTTTTCCGGATAAAATTCCGAAGCAGATCTGAATGAGATCGAACGCGCTATAGTTTAGCGGGCCATCCCGAACAGAAAAGGAGAATGGGATGACTGCCTCAAATATTCTCAATGCGCAGAAGCGCGGACTAAAATTGCAAACAAAGGCTATAGACAGTGTTCTACTGCCTAATAGAACTTTACGCCAGCATTCGGCGTCAAAGCTAGCTAAACTGAAACGTTCGATAGAGCGCTTTGGACAATTTCCTATACTTATAGATACCGCTGGAAATGTGGTGGACGGGCTATTGACCCTTCAAGCGGTTCGAGAACTGGGTTTGGAAACGGTGCAAGTACTTTGTGCCAGCGGTTACACCTCTTCTGAACTGAAAGCATTACGCATTGCTCTAAACAAGCACGCTGAGAATGGGAAATGGGATGAAGACTTACTGCGTGAGGAACTTTCTCAATTACTGGAGCTCGAATTTGAGGTAGATGAATTAGGCTTTGAAGTAGCTGAGGTCGACAATCTTTTTAAGATTGTAGATGAAGAAGATGTTGAAGAAGGACCATTACTTCCGATATCTCAATCATTCGTTCAAATCGGAGATGTTTTTCAATTTTCGAGCGGTCATCGGTTGATGTGTGGGAGTGCACTTAAATCTGAAGATATTGGCGTATTAATGGAGGGTGAAAAAGCAGATGTTGTGGTCACTGACCCTCCATTCAATGTACCCGTCACAGGCCATGTGACAGGGTTAGGAAAAATCAAACATCGTGAATTTGTTATGGCTTCAGGAGAAATGAGCGATAGCGAATTTGAGGTCTTTTTGTTTGATTTTCTTATTGCAACTAAATCTGCTTGCAGAGAGGGGAGTTTAATCTACGCCGCCATGGATTGGCGGGGGATAAGGCTTTTACTCAATGCGGGTGAGAAAGCCGAACTTGAACTGATTAATATTTGTGTTTGGGCAAAAACTAATGCGGGTATGGGAAGTTTTTATCGCTCTCAGCATGAGTTGTTTGCTGTGTTTCGCAAACCGGGTGCAACGCATCGCAACAATGTAGAATTAGGCAAGCATGGTCGCTACCGCACGAATGTCTGGAGCTATGAAGGAGCAAATAGTTTTAGTTCTACACGTGAGACTGATCTGTCCATGCATCCGACGGTTAAACCAACGCCTTTGATAGAAGATATTATTAAGGATTGCACCAAACGCAGAGACATTGTGCTTGATCCTTTTGGAGGATCTGGAACGACATTGATGGCGGCCCAAAAGGCTGGTCGGATTGCATATTTAATGGAATTAGATGCTGGATATGTTGAGACGATACTCAATAGGTACAGCCTAAAATATGATGAGAAGATTATTCATGTAGGGACGGGGCTGACTTTTTCTCAACTTAAAGAGCAGCGGTCAAACTTGGAAGCCTTGCCACAAGAGAAGAAGGCTAAAGTTAGACAGCGGACGAGAGTGACGTCACTTAAGGGAGATCAGTCATGAACAATCCCAAAGATCTAAAGATACATCGTTCTAATTCTTCAAAAACCAAAACTCACTATGATGTCGGCAAAGGCAAGCCGCCAAAGACACATCGCTTTAAGAAAGGAAAAAGCGGAAATCCGAGAGGGCGCCCTAAAGCAAAAAAGCCAGGAGAAACTTCTTTTGAAGACTTATTGAATGAGACAGTGACAATTAAAAAAGATGGCAAGAATCGGACACTGACAAAGAAGGAATTAATCTTGCTTCAAGTGGTCACAAAAGCAGCACAGGGCGACTATAGATCAACAGTATTGGTGTTAAACCACCAAAACAGATTGGCGAGCAGCCATTCAGATGAGGATAGATTCAATATTGATACTGATTTAGCTCAACAGATACTTGGTGAGTATGAAGCGGAATTGCGTCTTACCCAACCGCAAATGATTGAGGAAGGGGGAGATGAAGATGAGTAGTGAACAACAAAGACTAATCGCTTTAGCTCACCAACGTTTTGATTATTTTGTCAAAACAGTTTTTCGTTCATTGTATAGCGGAGTTGAATTTAAAGATGAGCCTTATATTCAACCCTTTTGTTATGGTCTGCAGAAATCAGGACTGACGAATGGTAGTCGTTTGCTTGTGAATATGCCGCCAAGGCATTTGAAGAGCTTTTGTGCTGCGGTTTGTCTACCTGCATGGTTGCTTGGCCGAGACCCTTCACTTCAGATTGGTGTTGTTACATATGGTCAGGAATTGTCCAATCAACACATGCTGCTGTTTCGCCGTGTATTGGACCTGCCTTTGTATCGACAGGTGTTTCCCCACGTTCGTTTAGCACGTGGGGGAGATAGGCAAGGAAGGGTATCTTTAGAAACGGGTGGCGGATACTTACCGGTCACTGTTCAAGGCAGCTTTACAGGAATGGGCGTAGATGTGCTCATTCTCGATGATTTGATGAAATCTCAGGATCAACATTCTCAAACCACTCGAGAGCGCGTTGCCGAGTTCTTCTCTGAAACAGCCATTACAAGGTTCAATGATCAAAATACCGGTCGTCTTATTGCCTGCATGCAGCGTCTTCACATTGATGACCTTGTGTATCAGCTTCGCGATAGAGGGCAATTCGAGGAATTGATACTGCCTTCCATAGCGCCGCGAGATATCCTATTTGAAAGCTATAATGATCGGAATTGGTTGTTCAAAGAGGGAGATTTACTTTCTCCTGCGCGGTTCCCACACGATGTGTTGAATGAACTAAAAGCGTCAATGGGTAATTCTGCCTATTCGGCTCAATTTCTTCAAGAACCTTTGCCTTCAGCATCCACGGTTATTGAGTTTGATCGATTGCATTTTATCGATGAAATACTACCACAGGAAAAAGTTAGAGCTGTGGTTCAGACAATAGATACGGCAGTAAAAGATCATGAAGATTGTGATTATTCAGTGATTGCCAGTTGGGGGCTAGATGATAACAACAATTGGCACTTGATAGACTTGGTTCGACAGAGGTTAGATTATCCAGCTCTAAAAAAAACAACGCTAAAACTCATCCGAAAATTTAAACCCGAACATACCTTTATCGAAGAATGTCATACTGGATTAGCTCTCTGCCGCGAACTAAGGCAAATGGAGCACTTCGGAGTCGTTGTTCAACCTCCAAAAGGCTCGAAAGTAGAGCGTGCTGCGACAGCTGCAGATACACTATATTCTGAACGAATTGTCTTTCCTAAAAATATAGATTGGTATCCCGCTTTTAGGTCAGAGATAATATCATTTCCGGATGGACGGCATGACGATATTGTTGATGCGATAACCATGTTTGCCAATTGGGTGCGGGGACGTGATCCCAAAGAATGGTATAGAAGGAGGGTATTGGGAGAAAGGCCTCGAGTTGTAAAACGGCGATCATCGGGTAGAAGGAGATGACAGTACCCTATTGTAAAAGTTCCGCTGTATTCACTTTCAGTGCTTTGGCAATACGCTCCAGTACTATGATCGTAGGATTACGAATTCCGCGCTCAACACCTGAAATATAGGTACGATGAAATCCAGCCTGGTCTGCAAGTTCTTCTTGCGACCAGTCTTTGGCCTCTCTTAGCTGTCGAATGTTTGCGCCAACGCGCTTGCAGATTTCCATTCATAAGAATGCGCCAGAATGCATCCTATAAATCTACAGACTATAAGTCTCATTTGGCTTGATCTTTGCTTTATTTCGAGCTGAATAGAGACTCATAAGATACAAAGGAGATTGTTTATGAGAAAATGGATAGCGGTTATGTCGAGTGCAGTCATATTGGTGGCGTGTACATCTATTCGTGAAAGCACCTATTTGCCGACATCGCTCAAAGCGAGTGAGTTTAATAATATTGCGAGTAGGTATATCGAAAGACCAACGACAACTCAGTTGCGCACGCTTTCAGATGGTAGCACTGTATTGAATGTGACTATGGATGAATATGGTTTTGGGGCAGGGGCGAGCATAGGTCAGAATGTTCCGCTGAATTTCTCAGTTAATTTTGATAGCCGTTACATCGACCAGTATTTGCCAATGCTGGATAAGTACCTGGAATGGTCAGCCCTTGCGACGCAGCGCAGTGACATTATTTCCAAGACGATAGGTGAAGCACCAACTTGGTCACAGATTGGCACGGGCAAGCTTAAGTTTGCTTTCCATAGTGGGAATGCATCTCAACATTATCTTGAGGTGGGTTTTTGCCTGACGGCCTGTGTGGAAGAGCGGATGATGTTATCAAAAGCGAATGTCCTCACACTGCGCCAGCTATTGGTAGATATGAAGGCGGGCAAGATTAATCAGCTCAATGTTGATGACGTTTATCGCTAGAGCCTTTTAAGCCAATTTCTCAAACCGAATTTACGATACGGATTCAGGGGAGATATATGTGTTATTGTGAGACTTATAGTATACATATCTCTTCTGTATCCTTCTAAAAAGGAGACTTAAACATGACACAGTTCCATAAATTTATTTCAATCGCTGTACTCACAATGGTAGCCTCATTTACTTCACCAGCTTACGCAGAACGCGTGAATGGAAATTTGCACAATAAATCTGTCTCAGCATGGAATGAGGCAAGTTACACTAACAAGCTTTCAACAGCAGAAGATTGGTATTCTGCTGTTAAGGGATATAGTACGCGAGTGCAGATTGGGGGCACTGACACTGTAAGTGTGAATATTCGAAAATTGATGAGTTGTGTCGATAATGCCGCTTATGAAATGTCAGTAAGATATGGAGATCTGGAAGTCGCAGTATTGGCAAGTGCGTGTGTGAAGCAGCTTGGGTTATAGTTGAGGTAGTGAGTGAGGATGAGCTATTTTGATGCTACTCGTATGGGGGATAGCAATTCGTCATCGGGCTTTGTTTCGGGCAGGTTTTCGCCAAAAGCGGACAGTTATACCTGTCTTCAAGAAAGCTTACCAAACACAAGATGGAATGCGAGTCTTTGTATTCAATTGCTCGCGTTCAATCCCAAGATTAACAACTTATAGAAATTGGTATAGAATCGTTCTGCAGAGTTTATGGGGGGTAATATGGGTATTTTTTCGCCGTATATTTTGGGGTTGTCTGGAGGCGCGTTTTTATGGGCTCTAATACTTCTGGGTATTTCTAGTTCAATTTTTAAAAAACAGAAGCGTAGATATGTTCAGGCAGTCGTTTTCATCGTTGGTGGCACACTATGCACCATTCTCTATTCGTATGGCGGTGCAGATGGTGGAAGTCCCGATTGGAAAGGGGCCGCATATTTGTTTGCAATTCCCTTTGGGATAGCTGGTATCATTTATGGATTGATCGGTAAATTTCTAGAAAATTCAAATCGTAAAACATCACCAATTGTCACCTTTTTAGTTCTGATAGTTCTTATTGCGATCATGTTGCTAGGGACTTGGAATAATAATGTTCGGAAAGAATATGCTGATTTTGACATTGAAAAGGCAGCAAAAACGGACCCCAAGTTGACTGGACTTCTAGCATTAAAGGAAACTATGCCAGCTATCTATGCTGAATTAATGGAGGAATTGAAGGCGTCAGAAACACCGTTAGGAGGCTATAAAGGTTTAGACAATGTGTTTACTAGGTTCTTCGAACGCCACCGAATGTCATTTCTACGCAATGCTGGCGATGCTTCTGTCTATAAATACGCAAAATTAATTCCACAACAGTTAGAAGATTTAAAAGCCTCCTCTCCCAATCGTTGTGTACATTTAGCGTTGGGGAATCCAATTCCTGATATTTCTCAATACCTTCGAGAAGAGACCCTGCTTGATATATCAAACGTGCTATCGGATACATTGCTTAGTGTAGGACAAGAAAGTTCTGGAGTTGCAGGCCATACCGAGGTCGAAAATGACCACATAAGATCACTTCAGATACTAGCTGCACAGAGTCCTCAATCATTCTTTGCTTGGGAAGAGGTTGCAAGCAACGCACTTTCAAATGACTATACAAAAAGCGATTGCCAAGCGTTTATTGATTATTATCAGGCAGGTTTAACAGCGCCGATAGAAACTATCACAAGAGTTTATCGTTCCAATGCACTTAGTGATCCCGATAGCTCACTTTCTCTCGAAGCCGAGAGCCGATTACTTGATGTGAGTTTACTAGCTGTTGCTGTGGATGCCAATAAAAGTTTACCAATGCAATTAGATTCAGCAACAGTATTTGAAAGGATGTCCTACAGCAGTCCCTTCACTAAGTACGAATATATAGTAGATAGCAAATTAGCGACGAATGAAGGTGTCAGACAGAACGTCGAGCGAAAAATTATCAATGATTTTTGTACCAGCACTGACCTCCGTGCAATTCTTCAAGAAGGTCGTGGCTACAAATTTGTGTATTTTCTTCAACAACAACAAACAGAATTGGTGTTGATGATTGATGAACATGCGTGCGTTAATGACCGTCTAAATGTGATTAAGAAGTGAACTATATCTTCTTCAAACCGTCCGTTTAGGGCCATTTCCTGACAGATGAATAGGACGGCTTTCATTGATCTAGCCCGATAGATTCTTGCCATTAATTTGAAGAAGCACCGAATAATGAAAGAGTGATGATACACGCGCGAGAATAGACTTTTCAGTTCCCGCCCTTTATCGGTTCTACTTTTAATAGAAAATGTACTATTAGGAGCTAAAGGGTTAGAATTTTAGAATTTGTTTGTCAGGTGTGTTTATGAAAATTGTCGCTTTTTGTATAAAAAATTATCGCCGACTTTCCGATGTAAATTTAGTGCTGGATGATAAGCAAACTGTACTTGTTGGTGCAAATAATAGCGGCAAGACGTCATGCATTGGAGCGCTTCATACATTCCTAAAAAGCCCAGAAAACCTCAGAGTTCGTGACATTTCGAAACGAAACTGGAAAGAAATACAATCAATTGGCGAGGAAGTCGAAAAGTACTTTCCCAAGAGCGAGGAAATGGACGAGCTAACTGATAGACTCGTCAGTTTACTGCCGAGGCTGGACGTAGACATCACAGCAGATGCGAGTGAAGCGTATAAGGTTCGTGATATCCTTCCTGACTTAGAGTGGTGCGGTGGACTCCTGTCGGTTCGCATAACCTACGAGCCGCAGGAAATAGAGAAGCTCCTTCGCGAATTTGTCGATGCAAGGCATGTAGTTTCCGAACATAAGGGTAAGGTAAGTCTATGGCCCAAAAATCTATATGATTTTCTAGAAAAAGGTCGAAATTTCAGCAACCACATAAGGCAGAAACATCACATTCTGAGCAAAGGAGCAGGACCTTCAGGGACTGATATCTTGCAGCCTCTCAAATCAGAGGCGTTGAAAAAGTTAGTTAGAGTAGATGTTATTTCTGAACAACGTGGCCTAGGCGCTGAAGATAGCGCTGAACAACAAGGCCCATATTCGGAAAAGCAAAGGCTCAACAAACTACTTCGCGACTATTATGATCGTATCTTGAACCCAGAAGACTTTCCTGAAGGCGAAGACCTTGCGGTCTTGGGGCAGCAACAGGAACTGGAAAAGGGTTTCACCGACCGGCTAAACGAGCAATTCAAAGACCCCTTCGAAGAGCTTAGAAAAATGGGATATCCCGGTATTGGTGGAAACCCAACTGTAGAAATTGCGGCCAAAATAAGCGGAACAGATGCTTTGCAAAAAGCCTCGTCCGTTCAATACAAGTTTGACAAGGATGGCGACGAATTCCTCCCAGAAAGTTACCTTGGGCTTGGTTATCAGAACCTGATTTATTTGACGTTTAGACTATTAGAGTTTCGGGACAGGTGGATGCGAGTTGGAAAAGCAGCGTCTACAATGGAAAACGTAGAAGAGCAGATTGAGCCGATCCATTTAGTTCTGGTCGAAGAGCCAGAAGTCAACCTGCATGCGCAAGTTCAGAGGGTGTTTGTTTCAAAGGCTTACGAAACACTCCGAAACCACCCCGATTTGCGTGATGGCAGCACAGGTGCTGACAAACCAGAGTATCAAACACAACTGGTGATCAGCACCCACTCTAGCCACATTATTGATGATATTGATTTCAAAGATCTGCGATATTTCCGAAGAAATAACGCGAATAAAGAAGTTGCAATGGATTATACCTCAATTGCGAACATGTCTGAACTCTTTGGGAACCCGAAAGAAGAACTTCAGTTTGTGAGAAAGCATTTGAAGCTCACACACTGCGACATTTTCTTTGCCGATGGAGTCATTCTTGTCGAAGGGCAGGCAGAGCGCCTTCTGGTTCCTGAGTTTATCGGTAGTTATTTTTCTGGGTTATCAAGTCGGTATATCTCTATGCTTGAGGTGAGCGGCGCTCACTCACACAAATATAGAGATTTGGTCGAAAAACTTGGTGTTGCCACTCTGGTATTAACGGATTTGGACTCTGTTGATAGCAACAACAATTCTTGTTTCCCAGAGTTAGATTCAGATCAGAAGAGCAACAATGATACTTTGAGACTTTGGCATCCTAAGAAAGAACTGTTGGATGATTTGGTTGCCTTACCAAAAGAGGAACACTCAACGATGAGCCAGGACGCACCGCTCTTTGTTGCATATCAGAAGCCAGTGAGTGTTTCTGGAAAAGAGGTTTTGTCTCGCACCTTTGAGGATGCCCTGATCTTGGCAAACTTTGACGACAAGTTCTTTGAGAAAAAGGAAAAAATTAGAGCTGCCAAAATCGCTTTTGAGGACGGGAGTAAGCCTCTATCACAGTCTCTTTTTGAATATGTGAAGGGATTAAAAAAAGGCAATTTCGCCTTTGATTGCCTTTCGTACCTCTCAGATGAGAAGGAGAAAACGTTCAATCCACCTGAATATATGAGTGACGGCCTCAAGTGGTTGGAAGAACAGCTTTCACCAGAGAAATAGGATATCATTATGTCACAAGATTCATTTTTGGCCGAAACTAAGTCTATCGATCATGATAACAAAGTTGATGATGCAATCAGAGAATGCCTCCGTGTTGGATCGGGCAGAAGTTTCATTACTTTTGCTGGCGCGGGATCAGGAAAAACTTACTCTCTTAAGAAGGCGCTAGATTTTCTGAAAACTGAACATTCAGACCAGTTCGCTAGGCAAGGTAGACAGATTGCAGTCGTTACCTTTACAAACAATGCCGCTGACGAAATCAGAGATCGGATCGAACAAAGTCCAATCTTTGCGGTATCTACTATTCATAGTTTTTGCTGGGCAGCCATAGACGGGTTCAATGAAGATATTCGTAAATGGTACCTCGAAAAGGTACCCGCGGATCTCGCAGTAATTGAAGATTTGGAACGTCGTGGACGTTCAGGAACCAAGGCTTCTGATGCACGAAGAAGAACAATCATTCGACTAAGGGAGAAACTAGAGTGGTTGGCAGAAAGGCGTACCTTCGTTTACGATCCAAACGGGGTAAACTCTTCGTGGAATGCTCTCTCCCATGCGGATGTACTCAAAATTTTTTCACACTTCTTAACCTCAAAGCCAATGATGGCTGAGGTCATCGTGAACAAGTTCCCTTTTATCTTTATTGATGAGAGTCAGGATACCAACAAAGATGTAATTACTGTTTTTTTTGATCTTCAAAAAGCTAAATCGGATAGAGTTCTTATAGGTCTTTTTGGAGATACGATGCAACGTATTTTTGGTGGAGGAGACCCTGAACTTGGAAAAAGTAAGCCAAGGGGTTGGGCACCTTTCGACAAGGAAATGAACCATCGTTCGGCGCGACGTATTGTAGGGTTGGGTAACCAAATTCGGAGCGAAGATGATGGGCGCATTCAGTATGCTCGGGAGGGGGCTGTAGAAGGATACGTTCGATATTTTTTGCTATCACACGGCGTTTCAGACAAAGATGCAGTTGAGGACGACATCCGCAAGCGCATGGCGCAAATTACAGGTGACCAAGCGTGGACGGATTCTAATTCCAAAGAAACTGCGATTTTGCTTTTGGAACACAAAATGGCGGGACGCCGTCTGGGATTCGATGAACTTTGGGATCAACTATCTGAATCCGAAAAAATCAAAGGGCAAATATCTGAGGGTGACAACCCTGAACTTAACTTCTTTTCTAACGTTGTGTTTCCGTTAGCAGAAGCGAGTTTAAGCGGAAGGCGAGCTGAGTTGATGTCGATATTGCGGGAAAACAAATCGCCGCTTTTGGAAGCCGGCGTCTTCGATGCCAACAAGAATGATCCACTTGAACTTGCCCGGGAGGCAGAGCATGCCTTTAAAGGAGTAGTTTCGAACGATACGGTGAGCTTTCGAAGCGTTTTAGAAGTCCTTGCCAACCACAATTTACTTCGTCTTCCAACAAAATTGCAGGCTTTTGTACCGGTTCCTAGAGGCAAAGAAGCAGATTTAGAACTAACAGGTGTTAATGCAAAATTTTTGTACGAAGAGGAAGACGATGATGACAGTGAAATCACTGCGTGGGCCAACGCTTTGGAAACTGAATTTTCTCAAATTCAAAATTACAGAGATTATATAGATCAAAACTCAACATTTCGGACACATCAAGGCGTTAAGGGTAACGAATTCGAGCGTGTTATGGTCGTCATGGATGATGATGAAGCAGGTGGGTTTTTGTTCTCTTACGAGCATTATTTGGGTGCAAAAGTGCCTTCCAAGGCGAGCCAGAAAAAACGGGATTCCGGTGAAGAAATCAGTGCAGATAGAACGAGGCGGTTGTTTTATGTAACATCGACTAGGGCTAGGACTAGCCTAGCGCATGTTATTTATACTTCAGACATTGATAAAGTTAAGTCTAACCTCATTGAGAGGAAATTTGCAAAAGAAGAGGAAGTTATTGTGGTTTAGACCAATAAATTAATTTAGGAGCTGATTGAATCTAAGGTTGATCGATTTTAAGCGAAACTCTGATCTCTGAGCTGCTAAGGATTATCCAGTCCTCAAATTCGGCGAACTAGGGAAACGGGGCAACAGCCTTGAATGCTCTCATCACCTCGGAAAAGCTATTCTTGGATATCTGATCCGCTTTTCAATTTGCTCCGCATTTTTTCTAAAGCAGCTTCATAGTGTTTATTTTTCTTACGGATATTCACATCAGCACCTAAGGGCTGAAACTCCGCACAATCAGTGATATAGATGACTTCATCGATTACTATTTCTTCAACCCCGTTACCGTCATCATCAAGTAGGTAAAAAGGGCAACCACGGACCAATTGCAGCCGATTAGATACTAGATCAAGACAGCATAAAACTCCCTAGCAACATCTCGACTTCTATCTCACTTCGAGCGTTAGTGTAGGTATGGAAGATATTGATAAAGCTAGGGAATTGATGGCGAAGGCGAGTGCATTCTTAGAAGATGCGCATGAAGCTTCAATCGAAGGGCAGTCCGCAAACTCAAGAGATGAAATAGAGGAATGTGCGGAGCTTCTCTTTAGCTTTACAAAGCAAGCGATTGCTTTTGCTCGTGAGGCCTGTTCGAGCTAATTAGAACTGGACTTTTTATGCATAGCAAGCATTGCTAAGATAAGAATTGACACACCCCATACTCTCCAGATGGATGAATACATCTGCGAGACTTAAGTCAGTGGGCACGCATTTGTGCTTGATATGATGAGCGGTGTTTCTGATGAGAGAATCTATTTCCAAAACAACAAAGTCGGATCGATTGATTAGCTTGCTAAAAGCCAAGCGAGGTAAGACGATTGTCGAACTTTCTGAAGCCCTTGGATGGCAAACACATACAACACGTGCTGCGCTTACGCGGCTGCGTCAAGCGGATCACAAAATAGAACGTATTTCTGCTGAAACAAAGGTTGGAGCGGGACGTTACCGTATTGTTGAGGTGTCCAAATGATAGATTTGGGTATTTTAGAACAAAGCTCACGCGCCGAATTATTTAAGCATTGGAAAGCGCTGTTTGGCGATGATCCACCATCAGGCATGAGCCGACCTATGATGGCGCGTATTATCGGTTTTGAAGTTCAGGTGAAGCAAGAAGGCGGTCTGAAGAAACGCACATTGAATCGATTACTGACGTTTGCAAAAGGCGATAAATCGTCCAAGCCCAATATAGAGATTAAATCGGGCACTAGATTGGTGCGTGAATGGAATGGTGTCAGCCATGTCGTTGATGTCTCTGATGAGGGCATTCTTTATAAAGCTAAATCATATAAATCGTTGTCCGCTGTCGCCAAAGAGATTACGGGCGCGCATTGGTCTGGGCCGCGTTTCTTTGGGTTGACCAATCGCAAAGCTAACTGATGAGCAAACGTAAAATCATACGTTGCGCCATCTATACGCGGAAATCCTCAGAGGAGGGGCTGGATCAGGAGTTTAACTCACTTGATGCTCAATATGAGGCTTGTCTTTCCTATGTTGCAAGCCAAAAGCATGAAGGCTGGAAGGCATGCAGTCAGCGCTATGATGATGGCGGTATATCGGGCGGAACTTTAGAGCGTCCAAGTATGCAGCGTCTGCTTGATGATGTGGATGCTGGGAAAGTCGATATGATCATTGTTTACAAAATTGATCGACTAACGCGCTCTCTTGCTGACTTTGTACGACTGGTTGAACGCTTCGATAAAGCTAACTGCTCTTTTGTATCTGTGACGCAGGCATTTAATACGTCGAGTTCTATGGGGCGGTTAACCCTGAATGTACTCTTATCATTTGCTCAGTTTGAACGTGAGGTCACAGGCGAACGTATCCGCGATAAGATTGCTGCATCCAAGAAGAAGGGTATGTGGATGGGTGGTCTCACACCGCTTGGATATGATGCTGTAAAAGAGGGCGTCATCCGTAAGCTTGTCATTAATTCAGATGAAGCAGCTACAGTTAGAAAACTGTTTGAGCTTTATGGCGAGTACAAGTGTTTGAGAAAAGTCAAAGAAGCGGCAGATCGGCTAGGGTTGAGATCTAAATTGCGAGCGAACAAAACAGGGGGCAGTCTAATGTCTCGTGGTCAGATTCACTTCCTACTGACAAACCCAATTTATACCGGACATATACGGCACAAAGATCAAATCTATGAAGGCCAGCATGGCGCAATCATTACGCAAGATGTGTGGGATCAAGTGCAGCTTGATTTACAAAAGGCGTCTAACAAACCACGCAACAGCAAAACTGGATGTCAGCCATCCCTTTTAGTGGGAAAACTGTTTGACGAAATTGGTAACCGTCTCACGCCAAGTCATACTCAGAAGAATGGCAAGCGTATCCGTTATTATGTGTCGAAGAGTGGAGGTGAAGCAAGTTCAATGCGGCTTCCAGCTGTTCAACTTGAGGCATTAATTCACCAAGCAGTGATTGATCAATTATCTGAGAATGTACATCTCCTGCTTCAAACGCCGGATGTTCAAATACTTGCTAAAGTGAGAGCGCGTGTCACCGAAATAGGAGATGCTAAAACTTGTGTTTTGTCTTTGATAAACAGAACTCAAATTAAAGGACAAAACCTTTGTTTTGATCTTGATGCCAGTCTCTTAGCTTCGATGCTGGGTGTTTCAGTAAATGAATTGGATATGGCTGTTTTAAGGTTCGAATGTCCTTTTCAATTAAAGCGCCGCGGAAATGAGATGAAACTCGTCTCGGGTGTCGAGGTGAGGGAGCCTGATCTCAGTTTGGTGAAAGCGATTGCTCAAGCGCATGAGTGGTTGAGGCAGGTTAAGGAAGGACGGTCTCTGGCTGAAATAGGTCGTGAATTGGGCGTCACGGATTCGTCCATTCGCAAACGAATAGCGCTTGCTTTTCTATCCCCTAGAATTACCGAGTCTATATTATCTGGAAGCCAACCTGTTGAGCTAACATTGCGGGCATTGATTACTCAAAGGCTTCCATTGGATTGGAAGAAGCAAGAAAAATTACTGGGATTTATAACTCCCTGATAGCTTCAATTAATATCCCTACTCAAAACCATATTGTTCCCTGTTCTTGTGTATTTCATTCCCTGTTTTAATTTTATCAGGGAATTGGTAATCAAAGCACTGAAATTAAACATTTTTAAATTCCATAATTTACCAATATTACCTTAATACAGGCTGAAAAGACGATATTTCCCTGTTAATTGTAAAATAACAGGGAAAATGGGCAAACCGGCCACATGAAAATGGGCTCTAGAGATTTTGGGATATAGACAGGGCGGAATCTTTAAGGCGACTAGTCTCTACGCAAAATGAGGGGGCTAAGCTACGGAAACATCGGCAATAAATTGAGAGAGAACGGCGCTGTCAGAATGAGACAGACTGAATGGCGGTGAGACAGTCCGTATAACCAGTGTTTACGTGTTTTCGTGTGGGCCCATTATTATATATAAAATACAGGTACTTAAAGTATTTTTGTGCGTGCGTGTTCATTATCAGTCGCTCAAATCCATGGTTTATGGCATACTCTTTGGCTGACCCTATGGTTTACCCTGAGACGCAATCAAACCCATGCCTGACCTGACTTCCAATAAGCTAAGTGACCTTAAATGCAAACGCGCGAAAACCGGCCGCCATTCAGACGGCGGCGGTTTGTATTTGAACGTAAAGCAAACCGGAGCGCGCAACTGGTTGTTTATATACCGGTGGGGCGATAAGCGCCCTTCCATAGGGCTGGGTGGGTATCCAGCAGTTTCATTGTCCGATGCACGGAAACAGGCCGCGATGTGTCGGGACTGGCTCAACCAAACGCCACGCAAAGATCCCAAAAAAGAATGGATGGTTCTCAATGCGCCAGAGGTTAAAATTGAGACTTTCGGCCCGTTTGCGCTTCGTCATATAGACGCGATTAAAGGCGACTTCCGAAATGCAAAACATATTGCGCAATGGCGATCAACATTGGAAACCTATGCCGAGCCTATCTGGGCTATGCCGTTAAACGAGATTAAAGTCGATAACGTACTACAATGTTTGGAACCGATCTGGGCAACAAAGAATGAAACAGCGCGCCGCGTCCGAGGGCGGATTGAAGCAGTGCTGGAAAGTGCTCGAGTGCGCGGCATGCGCGAGGATCCAAATCCTGCATCTTGGAATGGTCAGCTAAAGCATGTGCTTGGACGTAAGCGGCCAAAGCAAAAGCATTTGGCGGCGTTGGAATACGACCATTTGCATGCTTTTTGGCAAACTCTTCGGCAAAAAAACGGAATGGGCGCACTCGCACTTCAGTTTACCATTCTAACGGCCGCAAGGTCAGGAGAAGTTAGAGGTGCCACTTGGAACGAGATCGATATAGAGGCTGGCATTTGGTCAATACCCGCTGAACGCATGAAGGCTGAAAAACCGCATATTGTGCCACTCAGCCAAGCGGCTCTTGAAATCATTGATCATATTTCAAAAGCCAGACAAGGCGAACTAATCTTTATGGGTATGCGCGCAGGAAAGCCGATTTCTGACATGACCATGACCAAGGCTTTAAGAGATATGAAGCTGACAAATTCACAGGGGGAAGCTGTCACCGCACATGGCTTCCGATCTACCTTTTCCGATTGGGCGAGGAATGAAACAGACTTTCCGCGTGAACTCATAGAAGAAAGCCTAGCTCATAGTCTTGGCAAAGTCGAAGCAGCTTATAGGCGGGGGCAGGCCATAGAACGCCGCCGCGCTTTAATGGAGGCATGGGCATCGTATGTGTGTGGCTAAGTCAAATGCATTAGAACCATGATTGGGTTCAGGGTTTAAACTGAGATTTCAGGTTGATGATATCCGCTTTGGTTCCAGATTGGCTCGATTCAACCTTTATCACTTGCTCGGCCATTTCCATCAAAGAATGACTCAAACACAATGCCTGATGCGCGGATAGTTTTATGACAGCTGACTCAACCGATTTACCTGTTATTGGATGTCTCGAGGTGAGAAGCACAACCAGCTGACCGTCTGGCGTGCAATGGGCAAGTGGGCAATCGTCCGTAGTAATCATAAGCATCAGGACGGCTTTTCTCTGAGTTCCTGTAATCGAATCAGCATGCTCATAGCCTTTTCAAACTGGCGTCCTAGACGTTCGTCCAGCGCCATTAATGTGCTCATACGATGAGGGTCTAGACTTTCCCCATAGGCCTGCATTCGAACAATTGGGCGTTCTTCTGTTTCGTGTTCCAGATTTTTGAGCCAGGGCAGGAGTTTTTTTTCAATGAATTTTGTTAAACCTTCTGAGTTGGCTTGAAAACCATTATCATTCTCTTGGATCTCTTCTTCCCACCATTCAAGGCTTCCTTCCTCTAAAAAACCTAATGCGTTGGTGTAAGCGTTCTTGTTTGCGTCTTTTAGAATGAGCAGCGCCTCCTTCAAACGGGAGAGGTTTTCTTTTATAAAAATATCCAGTTCTTTGTCGTCTCTTTCAGTGGTTGATATCGCAGTGCGTGAGTTAAACGTTCGCTTGCGTTCTGATTGGCAAACGAGCGCGCGGCGGGTGAGGAGATCGCATGATGAGTATGTTTCACCCGTTCCTGTGCAATTGTGAAGCTGATTAATGTGTAAGGCGCGCTCACCGGAAATGAGCCTTCTTCGTCTCCATTCAATCCAGACAAGTTGGTCAATGAGGCTATCTTCGGCGGGGCCTTGCGGCATGTAGATTGTGCGCCAGTTGTCCAGCAATTCTAAGAACTCTGTTTCATCTTCCCAAGGCAGAATCGCGTTGGTAAAATGGCTCGAAGGGATGTTCTTTTTGATAGGGGCAGTCATTACCAGAAATCCTTTTGATTCATGTTGAGCCGAACGCTTGTTTTCTGAATACGTTGTAGAATGCGGATCATGTCATCATTGATTTCGCATTCGGCGTCTTCAATACGTTCTAAGTAATGTTGGAAAGTAGTCTCGTGCATGCCCTTAGGTCGTGGAACATAATCACCGAGCCCTTGCGGAGCGCCTAGCTTCGCACGCAGCTTTTGATTTTTTCGGGTGGCTCGATTGCCGGGCTGTTCCTGGCTGGAAGCGTGGACAAGGTTGTGACATTTGCGACAGCGAAAATGTAAGTTGGCGAGATAGAGCAGCTTCGCCCTTGCATTGCATCGTAGGCAGGCAAAGTAAGCCTGCGCGCCGCCTAAGTGTCGCGGTGACCAGACGATGGAAAACGTGTCTCGAACATTTTTCCAGTCTGCGGCGTTGTCTTGCCTTGCGCGATAGACGAGCGTCACTTGGTTTCGTCCACCTTCAACCGATATGCAGGGCTTGTCTTCGCTATCGTTTTTCCAATGGATCATGCCGCGCCAGCCATCAGTCAAAATGCTGTGTTTTTGAAAATAGGCTGCATTCAAACTCCGGAACTGCTCCAGATATCTCTTGCGTAGATTGTGACCGCCAGATCCGAAACCGCCCATGTTTGAAATCTCCCGCTTTTGCCCAAATCAGTTGGCAAAATGAGGATTAAATCAAGTGTCATTCCACTGGCGTTCGGGGACGTTCAGGGGTTGGAGATCGGCGTGTATTCTACGGATCTATGATGCGAAGTAGGGACCAAATCTATTCCGCCAAGAACGGATTGTTTCGAGCGTGATATCAATGCCGCGCTCGCGAAGCAGGTCTCCCACATTTCTAAATGAAAGCGGAAACCGAACATACATCATCACGGCGAGTTTGATGATTTCGGGAGAGGTTTTGAAGTATCGGAAGATGGAGGTTTTCATGGTTTCAACTTAGCAATTGCTCGTTAAGATGAAAATAAGGCATTTAATCTGACAATGTCGTAAAGATCAAGGAGAGGATCAATGCTTACGCCAACTTTCGGAGATTTTGTCCGTGCGGTCGTGATTTGCCTGCCGACATTTAGTATAATGCTAATAAGTGAGAGTACCGGAATACCTCCTAGCTTAACTACATTAGCATTGTGGTTAGTTTGGAATTTTGTAATTATTTCGTTTTTCATTTGGCGTAAGGATATGTTTGGAGCTTTGGCAGGAATATTATTTGCATTTTTTTCGTTGTTAATTTTTCTAGACCGTGGATAAAATTCAGTTTTTATTGACTTGGGTATCGTTTTAATATTTGGCTTTGGGTAGAATATAAGGTATTCGCAAAACCTGAAACCGTAGACGACCCTGACTGGTCGCAGTTTAATGTTATTTTAGCTTACCAAAAGTTGTCGCCATCGGTTAGAGGTTACTAGGAGGGCGACAAGCTCCTGCGCCGCTACATTCCGGGCCATTCAGTCGACCAGCGCGTGGCAATGATTGAGCTGGTTAGCAACGGCACGACTGAATGAAGCAGGTGGTGTCAGACACAAGCGAACTGGTCTCTGATAGACTAGGGGCAGGGCAGTCTTTGAATTCGCACAAGATTGGTGCCATTCGCCAAGAATGACTGTTAAGGGCGGCTGTGCGGTTCCGTATGATGTTCTCGTTTGATTAGAATGGCACTCAAAAATTAAGACGTATCAGAAGACAGATGTTTTCATGGTTCCAACGAGACCAAACGGGCCAAGTTTGAAAATGAGCGATTTAATCTGACGATGCCTAGCTTCCTTATATGAAGCCAGAACTAACTCAATTTACGAACCACTTTTGAGGAAGCAAACCAACTCGAATTAATCAATTCCTTCAACGAATGAGGTTTAATCTGTTAACAGTTAAAGAGGCGGGTTTGCCTCTGTAAATGATCTGTGAATTGAAAAAATAAATGCGGACGCTTTGGTGCCGAGTAAACGGGATTTCTGCATGGAATTGTCTTGCGTTCTCAAAGCGCTTTCAAATAAAAATATGACTTTCAGCGTTTTCTCAAAAAAGATTTCAGTGCGATTGCCATCATTCCTGCGATGAGTCCCCAAAAGGCGGACCCTAAGCCTAGAAAAACGACGCCTGATCCGGTCGCTAAAAACGTTACGATGGCAGCATCATAATCTTTTTTTTCGGACATCATTTTTTCGACAGAACCAATGAGAGGTGGAATCAAAGCTATCCCTGTCACGGACATGATAACCGTGCTGGGCAACGCCAGGAAAAGGCGCACAAGGGCAGGCGCAAAAGCCGCAAGAAGCAAATATATAAACCCATAAATGACGCCGACTTGCCATCTTTTGGAGTGCTCTGGGTGTGCGTCACTGCCTGTACATAAGGTGGCTGTAATCGCGGCCAGATTAATGCCATGCGCCCCAATAGGTGCAAAAGTGAGGCTCGTTAAACCGGTTATGGCGATTATTGGTCCAGCAGGCGGGGCGTAATCTGCCGACCGTAAAACGACGAGTCCGGGAAGGTTTTGAGAAACCAGTGTGACCAGAAACAAGGGAATGCCGAGACTAACGATGGAAACGAGGTCAGGTATTGGCATAACAGGTAGGAGGGATCCAAAGATCCGCCCCGTTGCAATTGGCCCCATATCTTGACGCATTGTCGTAAATCCGATTGCGGATATAAGTACCAGTATGAGTGCATAAATGGGGGCACGTTGGCGGGCTGCAAGAAAGATAATAACCAAACTTGCAATCAGTAGGGGATCTACTGATCCAAGGCGAAAAAGTTCAAGACAAAAAGGTAAAAGCACGCCTGCAAGCATTGCGGATGCAACAGAAGATGGAATTTGAACAATCAATCTTCCCAATACTGGCGTGACCCCCACGATAATCATCAGGACTGCGGCAAATATGAAAATGCCTATTGTGACAGGCCAAGTGAGGCCTGCTGGGGCCGCTGCAAGCAATGCCGCACCTGGTGTGGACCAAGCCAGCACAACAGGCATTTTAAATTTTAGAGATAAAAGCGCTCCAGACAAACCAATTCCAAGACACAAGGCTGTGACACCCGAGCCCGTTTGTTCGACACTGGCTCCCATGCCTTGAAGAGCGTGCACAACCAGAGCAATTGTTCCACCAAACCCTACCAGGGCAGCGATAATTGCAGAGGACCATGATTGTAATGGTGGAACTATTTTGCGCATGGGAAATGCCAGCTCTGATGTGGAGTTAAAAAGATGCGCCGAATGTTTGTGAGCGCTTAATTGGGTTGCACATTCAATATTGCGTCAACTGCTTGGAAGCGGTTCAGCACCTGTGTAGATTGAAGCGGTTCGACAGTGATTACGGGTTTTCCATGCCGGTCTACGACTTGGAAGCTAAGTGGCATGTTGTACTGTGTAGACAGAACGCGCCAAGTCACGAGTTCAGCGAAATCTTCGCCCGCTGAAGCAGAAGAATATAAGCTCACAAATGGAGAGTTTTTAAGTGCCTGATAGAGGCTTATGCTTTGTGCATTTGCTAATTTAGGTCCCCGACGGTAGGGTGAATTACCGATTGGCTGTGACGGGTAGGGATCTTTTAGCGTTCTATAATCAGCCCAAAGAGAGCGAAATGGACCGCCATCTAAAGTTATACCGCGGCTCCTATCGATGACGTGTGTCGCCTCATGAAGAAGGAGGTAGGTCAAAGCATTCATATCACCTGTTGATACTATGACTGACTGACCGGATTCATCTTCGGTGAACAGTCTTTGTTCTTTTAAAGTCAGAAAGTCGCCGAGTGATATTTTCATAATATCTGCCCGGATTGTGATATCGAATTTAAGCGTTCCATCCGTGTCTTTAAATGAGCGTGTGAGTGCGGTTCCAGCACTTTCAGGCGCATCAATGAAGCTTAAACGTGATAAGTACTGTTTTAGAACTTGTTGATGAAGTAACGGAAGATCTGCGATAGACTGCTTTACCATATCCCATTCAGCTTCGGTCAAATTGTGTGATTTTGTGCCGGTGGCTCCGGTGCTGATATATGCAGCTATTGTTTCCTCGTGGGGCTGAGCAATACGCTCTTCCAAGACCTCAGTCAGGTCCGTTTTTGTATCTAAAACCGGCGCAGCAGCTGCAGAAAAACAGCTCGATGCCATAACCCATAAAAATGCAAATGCAGCAGATAATGGAATTGAGTTTTTGTATAAAGTCATAGTTTTTGAACCAAAGAGAAGCTTATGAATGAAATGAAAGGCGCAAGTTGCAGAAGCACGCATTGGCTGCATATCTGAGTTAAGTCAATTGCTCGTAACAGCAATATCAAAACCCACTTTGTAAGAGTTGATCAAAACCGGAGCAGATAATCGAGAGGCTCTCCGCTCCAGTTTTTTCTTTTTTAATCAGAATGTTAATTGGAATTGGACGCAGACTTAGCAGCCTGATCAATTGTATCAGCCACAATGTCAGGCTGGGTCATAAATACTGCGTGGCTCGCCGGAGCCTTGACGATTTTGGCATTTATACGGTTTGCCATGTGTAATAGCATGGATTGATCAAAAGCTTTGTCTTCGGTCGCGATGACTGCCCAGCTAGGCTTGGACCTCCAAGAGGCATGAGTCAATTTTGTCCCAAATGCAGATAGATTGATTGGTACTTGGGAGTCAGCCATGAATTTTGCTTGATCATCCGAGACGTCATGCGCAAATCCAGCCTTAAACTTGTCCCGAGCAACAAAAGCAAATCCGTCTTCTCGTGTATCTAGGACAAATTCAGTCGCAGGCGGAAAACCTTCATATTGTTGAGCCGTTGTTTCTCCAATATCGGGAGAGAGTGCGGAGACATAAACCAGGCCGGCCACAACAGGGACATCACCAGCTTCGGTAATGACAGTTCCACCCCAGGAGTGACCAACCAGGATAGTTGGTCCATCTTGGTTTGCTAGGGCGCGACTTGTTGCAGCCACATCATCTTCTAAAGAAGTAAGTGGATTTTGAACAATCGTTACACTGTAACCACGTTGTGTCAGGCGGTCATATACACCGCGCCATCCAGTACCATCGGCAAAGGCTCCGTGAACCAGCACGACATTTTTGACGTTCTGGTTTTGCGAGATTGCCTCCTGAGCATTTGATATCGGAGCAGCAAAAATGCCTATCAGGGTAGCGGTTGCTGCGAGTAGTGAACTGATCGAGAGTTTCATAGGTGTCTCCAAAATATATCGATAACAATTATCGCAATAACTATTGAAGTATAACAGGATCGGAGGGGTGTCAATCAAATATTTATCGCGATATTGATTTTTGTGATAAATAATCTACTTTACAAAAAATGGAGACTAAAATGGATGAAAATCAAATGGATCTGACACCACTGGAAGGGCAGCTATGCTATTCTATCTATTCAGCGGGCATAGCTATTCAACGTATATACAAACCCTTATTGGATGAACTGGGATTAACCTATCCGCAGTATCTCGTTTTAAATGTTTTGTGGCGTGAAGAAGGTCAAACTGTCGGTGCAATCGCAGATGCATTGGCATTGGAATCGAGCACTTTGACGCCAATGTTAAAACGCCTTGAAGCGGCTGGGTTAGTATTGAGAATGCGAAACCCACAAAGTGAACGACAAGTGATATTGACCTTAACTTCAAAAGGAAAATCTTTAAAAAGTAAGGCGAGTTGTCTTGGTTTGGCGCTTCTTGGGGCATCAGAACAAAGTGCAACTGAGTTGGCTCAACTGAATTCGGAAATTCGCAAACTTCGGGATACGTTGTATACCCATGTTGAGGGGTGGCGCGCGCCCATTTAATGTGAATGAAATTGAGTTTTTAAAGTGAAATGAGCAGCACATTAACTCTGGGTTCGAAATGTTTGGTCATTCGTTGCAAACGTGGTGCGTTGTTTTATCGGCAACATTATTGTTGTGTTGCGGCTCCGTTAATCAGTTTGACTCTGATACTTGGGAAATTGCGGATTTAAGATCGCAGCAGCATGTGTACATGGAAAAAATTCTGATCAAGGAGGATCGTTTATCTGGCCTTAAAAATTAATGGTCTTTCGGTTGTCGGGAGGACCAACGTCCACCGATAAATGGCAAGATGCGGAAATAGTATATGTTCCCGGGCCAGAAATGGACTAATTTTAATAGATCATCAGTGGCTATTGATCGATCTTGATGACAATGTACGTGTTATTTCTTCCTGGATTGTGACTGATTAACCGTCAGGTTTGGGCACGTGGATCCGACACTGAGTCAAACTCAGCTCTACTTTCTTGGATCAGGGCTTCATGTTTGGCGACCCAGCGACCAAGGTCTTGTCCTTGGACAGCAAGGGATCTGCCAAGATCCGTCAAAGCGTATTCGACTTGTGGCGGCACAGTCGGAATGACGGTCCTTGTGATCATTCCATCTCTTTCCAGTTTGCGCAGAGTTTTTGTCAACATCTGCTGTGATATCCCATGAACTGCGCGTCTTAGTTGGTTGAAACGGAGCATTCCAGAATTGAGTGTCACCACAACAGGAAGGGTCCAGCGGTCTCCAATCCAGGCAAGATGGCTCGCTATTTGGAGGCACCGCTCCGAGTTATGTTGAGTGTTGGAGGTCATTTTGAAGTGACTAGGTCTCAATAAATTGCGTTCTTGGCGTGAAGAGTCGAGCTCTATAAATAGATGGGAACTTCTCAAATAGGAATAGGCTCCCATGAAAATTCTACATCTCGATTCTTCCATTCAAGGCGAAAATTCTGTCAGTCGAGCACTCTCGATTGCAGTGATCAAGCATTTACGCGCAGGTCAAAATACAATTCAGTACATGTATCGCGATCTCGTAAATGACCCATTGCCACATCTTACTTTGGAAGGTTTCCAGACGCCGGATGCTTCCGAAACGCTTGATCAGTTTTTATCTTCTGACGTTATCGTAATGGGGGCTCCGATGTATAATTTTGGGGTTTCAACGCAGCTAAAGAGCTGGTTCGATCATATTCTGGTCGCTGGGAAAACATTTCGATATGGAGACAGCGGCGTGGTAGGACTTGCAGGCGATAAACGCGTTGTTGTCGCTTTGTCCCGTGGTGGGTTTTATTCGGACGGCGCGGGAGTCTCGATGGAGCATGCAGAAACTCATTTGAGGGCCATGCTGGCATTTATTGGCATATCAAAGCCGGAATTTATCATTGCAGAAGGATCGGCAATCAGTCCTGATCACCGTAAGCAAGCTGAAAGTATTGCTCTCAAGAAAATTGGCCAATTGCCCCGCGTTTCGCACTAAATAACAACCGCTAATTGCCTGTACGGTCTGTACGTTTTGCGCGCGCAAGTTCTCGCGCGAGATCTACAAACACTTTGAAAGCGGCCGGCGGGTTGTGACGGCTTGGGTAGTATAGGCATAGCGGTGAAAGGGGGAGCGTCCACTCATTGAGGACGCGTAGGAGTCGGCCTTCTTGGATATCCTGAACCACATCAGACTCCATGAAGAAGCCGACTCCCACGGACTCTAAAACTGCGATACGCGCCAGACTTGCTTCATCCAGTGTGATTGGGCCATCAACATCAACGTGAATCATCTGTCCCTCGACTTCAAATCGCCATCTGAAAATCGCACCATTGGGTAATCTGGTTCTAATGCAGGTGTGTGCAAGAAGGTCTGATGGGATTGATGGCGGGCGATTTTTCTTAAAATATTCAGGTGTTGCAACCACAGCATAGCGGCGTGGTGCGCTCAATGGAATTGCAATCATATCAGAAGGTACGAGCGTTTCGGTTCTGATACCGAAATCAAACCCTTCACCAACGACGTCTACAATGTTTCCTTCTGTGACGACATCGATTTTGATTTCAGGAAAGCGGCGCAAACATTCCAGAATTAATGGTGACAGAATTTCGCGTCCGGCTGTGGCAAAAGTATTGATACGTAAAGTTCCTGAAGGCGTGGTTTGTTGCGAGCGTACTGTATCAAGTGCGTCATATATATCTGTGAGTGCCGGCGAGACCTGATCTATAAATCGGCGCCCGGCATCAGTGAGTGAAACACTACGCGTTGTGCGGTTAAACAATCGCACTCCCAACTGCGCTTCTAGTTTGGCGATGGCACTGCTCAGCGAGCTCGTCGACATGCCAACTTCCAGCGCGGCGGCACGAAAAGATCCTTTTCGTCCAATTGCAAGCACTGCATTAAAATCTGAGAGGTTATAATTTTTCATTGTCCTGAAAATCCGGATGCTTGGTCCTATTTTATCCGTATTTACGTATGGCAACAAGACAATAAATTCCACAGAAGGTAAACTATGGAGAAGGACAAATGACTTTTGAATTGCCAAAAATTATCGCGGCTTACTTTGCTGCGGACAAAATAGCTGAGGCCAAATCGCTTTCAGAATGCTTTACGCCAAATGCGACTGTCAAAGATGAGGGGAATACATATACTGGTCGTGATGCCATTAGCCGGTGGATGAAAAATGCTTCAACAACATACACCTATACTGTTGAGCCGTTTGACCTAACTGAAGAAAATGGAAGGATTATTGTTTCTGCTCATCTCGTCGGGAACTTCCCTGGAAGTCCGGTCGATCTGCGCTACTTTTTCATGCTTGAAGGCGACAAAATTTCAGAGCTGGAGATCATAGTATGACACAGTTTTTGAACTTGACTGGTAAGCGCGCACTCATAACTTCTGGAACACGCGGCGCTGGCAAAGCGACAGTCGATTTATTTGAAAGGCTTGGCGCTGAAGTCATCACAACGGCCCGCAATAAACCTGCAGACATGCCCGAACATCAATTCGTTTCAGCTGATCTTACGAAGGCTGAAGGTTGTGCAGGTCTTGCGGTCGATGTCCGTGAAAGGTTCGACGCTGTTGATATAATTGTTCACATGTTGGGTGGATCATCTGCTCCGGCAGGGGGGTATGCAGCACTAAATGATGCAGAATGGCAAAAAGAGCTTGATCTGAACTTGCTGCCAGCTGTTCGGCTTGATCGTGAGTTTGTGCCTTCAATGGAAGCGCGTGGTTCTGGCGTCGTAATCCATGTAACTTCAATTCAAAGAGAATTACCTCTTCCTGATGCGACTACGGCATATGCCGCCGCAAAGGCAGCATTGTCCACATATAGTAAGAGTTTGTCCAAACAAGTCTCACCGAGAGGGGTGCGCGTGATTCGAGTGTCTCCGGGGTGGATTGAAACAGAATCTTCCATTGAACTAGCCCAGCGACTTGCATTTGAACATGGAGTTGACGTTGAAACAGGTAAGAAAATGATCATGGCTTCTTTGGGAGGGATTCCAATTGGCCGACCGTCTAAGCCAGAAGAAATAGCAAATCTTATTGCTTTTCTTGCGTCTGATCTAGCTTCAACAATTACTGGAACGGAATATGTGATTGATGGCGGTACAATCCCGACGTCCTGATGGATTGTCATGTTTTAATTAAACAAGCTGAACATTGCTCGGGAAACAGGTAATTTGGATTGAGTTGGATACTTGGTGTTCAACTCAATCTATAAGTGTTGAAGCAAAATAGAAATGCGATATCTCTGGCTGGTAGTGTCAGAAAAAAGCTAACCGGTCTCAGATAGGCGGGGAGGGATGTTTCCTTAGCCGTTGAAAGGTTGCCGCCATTCGTTCAGGGCGGTGTCACGATTTCGTTTGAAATTTGGTCTTGAGTATAGGTGTCGCTCTATATTGAAATGGTTGTGAATTGATGATTTCAGGGGAGGTTTGGAAATAGCGCAAGATTGAAGTTTTCATCATTTCAATCTTGCGAAAACGAGATAAGTTGAAAACGAAGCGTTTATTCTGATAATGCTTCATTCAACGCTAATCTAATTTGATGCCGGCTTCTTTTAAAATACGTAGTGCCGGTTCTGGTGGTGTCAAACAAAAGCTAACCGGTCTCTAATAGGCGGATTAGGGTGTTTCTTTAATCATTGAAAAGTTGCCGCCATTCATACAGGGCGACGTCTCGATTTCTCTTAAAATTTTGTCTTGAGTATAGATGTCTCTCCAAGTTAAAGTGGTTGTAGACCGAAGATTGAATAGCTACAAATTTCTGCAAACTCTTTGTTTGTCTGAACTTATTCATGATCTTTTCTCGTCGTCGAAATGGCTGATGGGAGTTCTCGCATCTATTGTTGAGCCATCTTCCCGTGAGTTGTGTACTAGCGTTTCCTATGTCGTTCATTGCAGCGCGATATGATCGTAATTTGTCGGTCACGATGTGTCGGGGAGGGCCATATCGTTTCATAGCTTTACGTAAAAACTTCAATGCTGCTCGTTTGTTACGGCGCTTAGTAACATAGGCTTCAAGGACTTCACCTTCGTGATCGACGGCTCGCCAAAGATAGTGAAGCTCACCGTTTATTTTGACGAATACTTCATCAAGGTGCCACTGCCATTGGGTAAGCTTACGCATTTGAGCTGAGCGTTTTGTCTTGATCTTCGAAGCGAAGTAGGGGCCAAATCTGTTCCACCAGAAACGGATTGTTTCGTGTGTGATATCGATCCCGCGTTCGTGGGTTAGGTCTTCCACCCTTAATGAAAGTGGCAACCCGAGCATACATCATGACAGCAAGTTTGATGACCTTAGGCGAATTTTGAAGTATCCGGAAGATGGAGATTTTCATGCTTGCAGCTTAACGATTACTCACTAAGTTGAAAGTGGGGTGTTTAATCTGACAATACCCTAAACATTGTTAGTCACAGTCAGCTTGCTTTTTTAGAATTATGAAACTGGACCAAAGTGAAAAGAATTGTTTTTTATGTAGGACCAAATGGCTGCGGTAAAACAAGGCAGTTAGTGATTTCAGCTAAGGCTGTTACTTCCCAAGAGCGCAGATCCATTGCGATTGCTAACACTCCCTTTGTAAGATTTCCGCAAACTCGTGAGAGGTTTAAGGTTTTTAGAGTAAACCCCGTGGGAATCGGAAAAGTTGTAAACACCAACCTCAGATCTTTTTTCAATACTGATGAGTCAGACAACTTCGATGCCTCGAATCTTCTTCAGACAATTGGTTTTTATCCTAAAATCGAACTCGAAATTCAATTAAGCAATCATGAAGACGGTAATCTTGGTGAAATTGATGCCACGCCGTACGAAATAGAGGCTATAAATTCAGCGCTAAACGTTCTTCGTTATGAGGGAAGAAAGTCTCGACTAGATTTGTCTTATTCATCTGACTCATTCAGTCGAAGTCTCCGAGAACGAAATGGCATCATTCTAAAATATATAAAATTGCTGAAGGCTATAGGCATTGTGTCGAGTTATGAACTTCTATTTTATCACAAAGAACGAGGTTCGCAATATTTCAAAGAACTAAGCTCTGGAGAGCAAACATTAATCTCAACGCATCTCTTTATAAGAACAAACCATAAGAAAATAAGTACAATATTCATTGATGAACCTGAAAACAGTTTACATCCGGAATGGCAACGCCGCTATATTGAAATGTTGCATATGGCTCTTGGGTACAGCGATGTTAAAATTGTTTTGGCTACACATTCACCAGTGTTAGTTTCTGGCGCGCTTGCTAATTATGGCAAAGATGTGGAGGTCATAAAAGTTGATGGTGGAGATTTGTCGATAGTGGATATCAACGACAATAATGGCCCCGATAGTGTTGAAGAAATTCTCTGGGAAGCATTTGATACAATTACCCCGGTTAGTCACTTCCTAAGCATTGAACTTTCCCGTATTTTACAGAGTCTGACAGATAAAAAGTTATCTAAAGAAGAGGCGCGGTCGAAAATTCAAGATTTTCAAAACAAATCATATGATCGAAAGCAGCAAGAGTTGCTTAAAGTTGTTTTAGAAAAACTGTCGAGGTTTGGTTTAGATGCCTGAACTGACAGAAGAAGAAGCTGAAAAGTTTGTAGACATCGTGTTGACTATTGATGAACGTGACGCAATCGAGCTTGCGAAAACGTCAAACTCTCCATGGAAACATGAAGATTTCCATAACCTGACAAAGACCGCATTGAAATCGGTAAAAGACAAAATAAAAGCATATCACCTTAAAAGGGCTGCCAATAAGTGCTGTTATTGTAGGCGGTCACTTCGCGACGAAAAGATTGGAGTAGATAGAGAGCATATTGTCCCAAAAGGGAAGTTTAAGTCTTTAACTTACGAGATCTTCAATTTATCAGTCGCGTGTAAACGGTGCAATATGGATTACAAAAAGGAGAGAGTGGATCACATTGTAGATCATGAAACTATTGAAGCGGATTTTCGAAACCCTGTTAGATATTTAATTCCACATCCAAATATTGATCTGTATGAAAGTCATATTCTTAGGATTTCAATTCAGCTTGGTGATGGTGAGGTCACGGCCTACAAGCTTATCTCTGAAAAGGGAAAATTTCTCTACGATTTTGTTAGATTAGATCGACTGTGTGTGAACGAAATTGATATTGCACAAGGTGGAGAAAAGATAAATGAATTTATTGCAGAGTCTTTTCAGGTTCCAATCGAGGGTGCTTAATGGAAAGCGCATTTTTAAAGATCTTTTCATTCTTATTAATCGGTACTAGATTTGATCTCTTTTTCTAATCGATTTAGGAAAATTTTCAGTGGTGTCAGACAAAAGCTAACCGGTCTCAGATAGGCGGGTAGGGATGTTTCTTTAGCCGTTGAAAAGTTGTCGTCATTCACTCAGGGGGACGTCTCGATTTCAATTGAACTTAGGTCTTTATTAGAGACGTCACTCCAGATTGAAATGACTGTGAAATGAGGTTTGGATGGATATACACTTCTGTAAGCTTTGCTTGACGGAGAGACTGAGAATCCCGCAGTCTTGCTCTTTGGGCCAAGGCTGGATTAGGGGTATCGATCATGTCTGAAGAAATGTATGTGACACTAATATCTTCACTGACCCAAGTTATTCTTGGGGGTGGGCTTTTATATGGTCTGGCGTGGATTTTTTCAAAAGATTTTCGCCATAAAAGACGTGAAAAGCGATTGGCCGCAAAAGCGAAAAGAGATGAGCGACGGGCTAGCTTGCCACTCCTTCATCTCCGATTGAAGAGATTGCGTTTAATAGTAATCGCTATCATTACTGTTGGTGTGATCGGTTATATCTTTTTAGATGACGGCGACGGATATAGAGTGGTGTCATTCCTTCAGTATGTCGTCATGAGTGTAACGACTGTATCGGTTCTTTATTTCGGCTCAATGGCTGTAATCAAGATATATCAATGGGTGATGGTTAAATGACATCATTGATGCCACGGTAATGATAGACAAAAGCTAACTGGTGTCTAGTGCGTAGAAATTGATTCAAATTAGGTAATAGAGAGTTGTCGCCATTCGTTTAGAACGACGTAGCGATTTCGTTTGAAATTTGGTCTTGAGTATAGGTGGCGCTCTAGGTTGAAATGATAGAGAACTGACTGCCTCGTTCATGAAGAATGTCTTCCACATTTCTCAATGAAAGTGGAAATCGAACATACATTATTACGGCAAGTTTGATGATTTCAGGCGAGGTTTGGAAATAGCGGAAGATGGAGTTTTCATCACCTCTACCTGGAGAAAATCAGCTAATTTGAAGATTCAGCGTTTAATTTGACAATGCCATAATTTCTGACGCGGGCGCAAAATACATCCTGACACAATTTCGTTTTCTAAGGTGCATCCATCCTAGAGTTCCTATTCCTCCTACATTTGCCCCAAATAATAGGAAGACTAGGAACTCTAGGACGGTGCCCCCTGAATTAGCACACTTCTAGTCTAAAGGTCGTCTTATCCACCAGGCTTTGCGCCGCTTCTGGCCGTCAATGATCGCGCCACGGTTTTCCTTTGCGATCCAGTCATGCGCTTGAAGTACTTCCAATAGCGCGCGGATGTCGCTTGCGCTAAATCCGCGTTTGAGCGGGCCGCGCTGTAGCGCGTCTGTTGCCGAGACATGATCGTGCGGCCACTTGTTGATGAGCCAAAGCCTCAACTTTTCTGCATTGATAATATCTCTAGTTAGACCTGCGCCGCCGGTCAGACGTTCTGCTTCGCTGATATAATAGCGGACCAGTGTGATTGCGTTCTCCATTGTCGGGCCTTCAACGGAAGTTGATCTAAGATCCACATACAGCGTCATAATGCCCGCCAGTCGTGCGGTGTGCTCCGCCGCTTTGCTTGCAAAAGCTCTTAATCCTTCCAACGTTCCATCGGGTTGTTGCGCTTTCTCTACATCCTGTGCAAATGCCTTTAACCGATCTTTTGCGTTATCTGATAACTCTAGAAGGCGGGGCTCAAGCTGGTTGCGCGTATTCTCCGTCAAGGGCAGGTCAGCATGCAGAATATCGCTAATTCTCAAGTGAAAGCGGCTCAAAGCTGTTTCACTAGATGCGCAGAAACCGTCTCGTAACCTGTAACCAATTGTACTGGTGGGTTGCACAATGAGGAACCTAGCCAGCAGGCCTTGACCATTCATAACTGGGTCGGCAAGAAAGCTGGCAGAAGCAATTTCCTGCGCCATTAGGTGACAGCATAAGCGGCGGCCCAGAAAGAGAGAACTTCCATCTTCGGCCCGCCATCGGTCGATCGCTGCACCATCCCAGAATTTAGAAAGCTTAGCGGCGGTTTTAAGAGCATTGTCCTTATTCATTGCATATCCGCCAATAAATGCACCTGCTTCGTCTGAAAACAAACCTAAAGATGGTCGCATACTATGCAGATTCTTGATCACACCTTCGATCGTCGGATCAGATGCTACGATAGAAGGAGATAAGGGCGGTTCCGGCTCTGGGCCAAGTGTGTCCAGATCTCGCTTTGCCTGCACTGCAGCGTCAGTTGATTTCAAATTTTTTAGGATATGTTTGCGCCGCTCCATGAAAACAGCTTGCTGGTTTTGAAAGCTTTGCATGTCTGATTGTCGATTGCTTTGTAGCTTGGCTTCAAAGGACCGAACAGGACCCATCGCAAGCTTGTCGCAACCCGATTTTCGTTCACCGCTTTCACAAATAGTTAGCAAAAATAGGTTCAAGGGTGCGCGTGCAGAGTCGCTATGATGAAGCTGCACATCTGCAAATCCTTGAACGGCAAGGGATGCAACGCCTAAAACTGATTGCGCAGCTAGTGCAGCCGGCGCTTGCGTTACATCTTCAATGGCGCGTGCCGCATCACTCAGTGGTCCGAGTGCATCTATTGGAAATGGGGCGGCGGGTGGCTTCTTTCGTATCAGCGGAGAGGGAGGGAATTCACCATGGCTCCATTGTGTTTGTTGAATTGTCGTTTTGTCGCCTGCCTGATCGCAAAGGGCATGATTGAGTATCTCGTCAGCTGGGCGGATTTTACGGGGTTGGCTCACAATGTTCACTCCCCAGATTCAATATTATCTGCCAAAGCGCGTTCTAGCGCGTTGAGCACTATAAGTTTAGCAGTCAAAGGGTGGATCTTCTTTATATCGCGGATTTTTGTCGGCTCACCTTCAAGTGTACAATTGCCTGCTGCAATGGCTAGAACATGAGACAGAAAACGTGGGTTGATCGCGCCGTCTTCGATCAAATCAATGGAGCATGTCGCTGCACTCTCAATTCGTTTTTTTAATATGCTTCTTGTCGACGAGCTGGCGACGTGTTCGATCCTCTTTGCCAAGGCTTCGCGAAGTAGAGGTGAAAGGATGGTAGTAGGCTCTGGTAAAACAAGGTCATAGACATTGTGATCTTCGAGATTGGAAAAACACTGCGTCTCTGCAAGCTCCAAGGCGTCATTTAAAAAGCCCAAAGAATGTTCGATAGCATAGCGTATATCAAGTGTGTCAAAGCTAGCAGCAAGACACATTTGCACGCCCCTTAATGCGCGCTCCCAGCCTGTTAGAAAAGCATCCATCTGTCGAGGTGCGGTCATGATAGCATCTCCACATTAAGGCCTGCCAATTCAGCGATCAGGCGAGACGTAGAAGCTGGTCGACCCGTAAGGCGATGCACATGACGTTCGGCCAAACTTGGTGGTTCGATTTGAGACCGTGATATCGGACCAACATCTGTCAGTAGGGGAAGATCGGTCCATGCACGTAGATTGTTTGGTCGTCGCCAATAGCGATCACACTTTCCAACACTCTGTTTAAAGGCAAACCGGTCTTGTGCAGCGCTGCGAGTGCAGCGACGGCAATTAGGGTGAATTATCATTGAGTTAACTCCGCTGGAGCCAGCCTTGAGCTATCACAAAGAGTGGGGTATGTGTCGGGTATCGAAGCCAAACATACCGCTGCCTTGCAATGCTCGCAGGCGGCGGTTTTCTACTTTGTTGTAGGTGTTGTTTCGTGTGAGGCGAGCCAGGCTTCAATGGCTGACACGCGGATCAAGCGCCGTGTACCGATTTTGAAGCTTGGAAGCTCACCTGAAGAGATTGCTTCATATAATTTTGTGCGGCCAAGTCCGGCTATCCTAGCCCCTTCAGCAGGTGCAACGGCAAACGGTATTTGTTGTTTCTCTGGAAAGTTCATGTGTCTCGCTCCGTATTTTATTGAACACGGATGAAGACTGTCAGATATTGGAATCACATAAAATGATCACATTATTCTAGGTTTTGTGGTTTTATATAAGTATCTGGAAAACCAAATCTTTTCCATTCATTATAGCTTTCGCTTATAGCGTTTCTAATTGTTTTCCATCGTCTAGCTTTATCACCACCAAATTTAACTTCTTCGAAAGCGGCTATCGCTGTCGCTTCCGCTTTGCAGCTAGTTTTTAACGCTTGGCCTTGTTGGATACGTCTATGAAATGTATCGAGCGGATCTAGAGAGTTTTTGTCAGGTGCGCCAGGTTTTCCTTTTGTCTTTTTTGTAGAGGGAACGGATTGGTTCAACAGATCGAGGTTGATCGTCAGATTCCCGTTTTTGAGATCCAGAATGTCATCTAGTAGAACTGATTGGTGTTGTCTTGGCCAAACTGTGGCTAACCCCAAAACATGATCAACTAAAATTAGGCCAGGATCATTTGGAGATCGAGTTTCAAGGTAGTGTCTCGCATAAATAAGGGGGGCAGAACGACCATTGGTATTTAGCCACCATATTGGCGTTCCTCCGTTTGGAGAAGGCATTCGTCCCAAATATTGGATACCTTGTTCTATCTGACTAGACTGTTCGGTTAGTACTAATTTTGATCGTAGAAACTCTATGAGTTTCTGTTGATCTATTCGCCATCTTTTCAGTGTATCGGGATTTAAACTTGCAATACCGTCTTCGCAAAATATATAAGGTTTTTTGTCTGACGTAAATTCGACTTGTATTTGCTGAAGGCAATGTGGACAGACTGCAAATTTCAATGGTTTCAATTCGACCAGTATACCCGCTTCATTAAGGAGTTGTATATCTGAATTAGATAGTGCGCCGTTTACAAGCGTGAATGATTTGGCGTTCAGCTTTCTTCTCCAGAAGCCGCTATGTATGTCAGCGCCTCTCAGTTGTCTAACCCGTATACTGTGATAAGTGCCTTTAATAACCGCTCTTGTTCAGATTTCAGGCTTTTGCACTTCACGCTACCATCCTTAGATAATTCCACTCGCAATTTGCAATTTTTTGAAGCTCCTTGTGGACGGTAGTCGGTAATGTAAAATTCAGCGCTTATGACACTGAGTTGTGCACCGCTTTCACCTGCTAAGCGTTGCAAAGCGTCTTTTTTTATGCCGGCATTGGCTTGGACACGGAATAAATGTCCGGTAAGGTCGTCTATTTGAATTGTAGCAGCAACAAGCTTTACTTCAGCATCTGGCTGATCAGGGAACAAAGCTGGTTCCTCTATTGTTAGAACTTTTTCAAGCCTCAATTTTTCAGTTTCATCTACTGAAGGCGAAGTTTCAACACTAAGAATTAACTTCGCGAATTCATTGGCGAGTTCCTGCCTAATTTTGTAGCCGCCCCGGGTAGACGAGATTTGGAGCCTTCCATTTTCCTTATTATATCTAAAATGGATATCTGTGATTTTTCGGAAAGCATCTTCTTTTGCTTCGCCTGCCTCACTGAAATTAGCCAATACGACGGGACTTTGAGAGATCAGAATAGACAAAGTTTCTTCGTTGAAATTTTCTATGGGTACATGGGATACAACAAACTTTCCCGAGCCATCATGCAGGAGGTATATTTGTTGGATGATCTTTTCTAAAGCAGCTGTATTTTCCGGTGAATAATCGGGGGTTTTTAGTTTTTCAGTCAGAAAAAGTGTTGACTGGTTCTTGGAACCGACCAATCTATCATAAGAGACACGGCGCTCTATGTTTTCAAAATCCTCTATATGATTGACGTAGAACCAAATCGCTCGATCACGACCGTCCAACTCCGGATGCTTAAGATTTTTCTGAGCAAAATAGAGATCATACGCAGGGTTTTTTAAAGCGTTTATGCGCGAAACTTCATACTTTAGCTTTGCTATGAGACTATCATTAGATTGCAAAAGCACCCCAAGGTAATTGGCAACGGCTTCAGACTTTTCGTGCTTTTTGACTGGCAGATTTAGTTGTGGGGCATTGATTTTTTCAAGAAATTCAGAAACTAGCTTCTTATTCGCATTCCTTAAAAAAGTGCTAACGTCATTTGACATAATAGTATCTCATCATATGTCGTTTCAAACATGTATGAACAGCTGTGAATAATACCGGATATAGTCAAAATAAAGGCGACAAAACGCAAGATATGGTGCGTTTCAAGTAAGGCGTTTCATGTCTTTCTGAGAATCTGCAATGCCCCACAATATAAAAACAGATATTTCTGTTGAAAGAGGCCTGGCTGATTTAAAGTTTTCAAGCGAATCAATTGACTTTCTTCTAGTAAATATATCCCTTTGCACAACTAGTCAGGAATCGATACGCGAATTGGGGGCAAAGGCTGTGGATCCGGAAATCAAATTGAAAATTCAGACCTATTTGGCTGAAGCTGGGGGATCACTGAGAGCTGGCCAGCTTCAAGAGTTGGTTGGAATTGAAGATGACGAATTTCATTCCGTGCTTGAACAGCTTGAAGCTGAAGACATTTTGGAACTCACCACCGAAGGAGATACCGTCATTCGTGTCGATCTCATTGATGTTGAGGATGACAATGATCCTGACTTTGAAGAAGATTTAGATGATCCTGAAGACGACGATGATTCAAATGAAGATGACGAGGACCAGGACGATTTTGAGTTAGTCGCTCCTGAGATCAAAGCTAAAAGACCCCCCCAAAAAAAAAGAAAAAAGAAAAAACAAACAAGTGCAAACGCCGATGCAAAGAAAGTCCTGAGTTACCGCCATGGCGAGACGCGTGTGAACAACCCCGAGGTTGGGATGGTGCATGCGGACACTGACCCGGATGGGGAGAAGACACGCTGGCAGTATGATCCGCATTTGGACCCGGTGCTGAACTTTGACTCTGCGCGCGGGGCGATTGAGACGCTGATTGATGAGGCTCTGGCCAGCGATAATCCGGACCGGATGAAGGATGCGTTGACGGAACTCAAACGCTTGCAGGCCCCTTATCTGAACTGGACGGGCAAGGCGGAGAAGACATCGTTCGAGGTCGATACTGTCTCGCTGCATGTTCATGAACGGGTGGACCCGGCTACGATCCTCGCGAATGCGGCTAAGCGGCTGAAAGGGCAGGATGCGGCCAGCCAATGGCGGCAGACGGACCTGTTTGCCGCCCCTTTTGAGAACCTGCCGCTGCGCCAAGCCTTGGATTTCTACAGCCATGAGAAGGGCTGGTCGAACCGGCTGGTGGCGGGGGACAGCCTGCTGGTGATGAACTCGCTCCTGACCAAGGAAAGCATGGCGGGCAAGGTACAGATGATCTACATCGACCCGCCCTATGGCATCAAATACGGGTCGAACTTTCAGCCCTTTACCAACAAGCGCGACGTAAAAGACCGGTCAGACGCAGACCTGACGCAAGAGCCCGAGATGATCAAGGCGTTCCGGGACACCTGGGAATTGGGCATCCATTCCTACCTCACCTATCTGCGCGACCGGCTGATGCTGGCGCGGGAGTTGTTGACCGATAGTGGGTCTGTGTTTGTGCAGATTTCGGACGACAATGTTCATCATGTAAGAGAAATGCTTGAGGAGATTTTTGGCGCAGAGAACTTCTGTTCTGAAATAATTGCACAGAAAACCACAGGTGCAGGCAGCCCTGCGATTGGAACTAAGGTTCTCGCCACCGTTGCTGACTATGTTCTTTGGTTTGCAAAAGATCGTAAGCAACTAAAATATAGACAGCTTTATTCATTTAAGACGCTGGGGGCAGAGGGAACAACGCAATATAAGTTCGCTCGCAAAGGCGTTGCTGGGCAAGAAGAACGAATGGCGAAGGACGTAGAGTACCCCGAAGCCGATGGCTGGAGAGTGTTTGCGCCAGATAACCTAACCAGTCAGTCTGCTGGAGAGACGACCCTCTTTGAGTTAGAAGCATTTGGTAAGCCGTTTAAGCCGGGTAAGGGAGGCTGGAAGTCAAATTCAACGGGAATTGGCCGCGTCATTAAGGCTGACAGGATCGTTCCGATTGGGAATACTCCGATGTACCGACGCTATCTAGCGGACTTTCCAGTGACCCCTGTAAACACTTTATGGCGTGATGTTTTGATTACTGGATTTGCAGAACCAAAAACCTACGTCGTTCAAACCTCACAGAGAATTATCGAACGCTGTCTTCTCATGACGACCGATCCTGGCGATCTAGTGCTTGATCCCACCTGTGGTTCTGGCACAACGGCTTTCGCAGGAGAGAAGTGGGGGCGGCGCTGGATTACCTGTGACACCAGCCGCGTGGCGATTACGCTGGCCAAACAGCGGCTGATGACTGCCTCTTTCGACTATTATGCTCTGCGCTATCCGCATGAGGGCCTGGGCGGTGGTTTCGACTATGAAACCGTGCCGCATATCACGCTGAAAAGCATCGCCAACAATCCCGACATCGACACGATCTATGACGAGGATCATCCCAAGATCACGGCGGCGCTCGACGCGCTCAATTCCGCCCTGACTGCCACACCACCCAAGCCCATCAAACCCACCCAAGGCGTGCGCAAAGGCAAGCCGGTGGACTTTGCTAAGGGCGAAACCCTGCATGAATGGGAGGTGCCGTTTGACCTGCCCGACGACTGGTCAGAGGCCACCAAACAACCGTTCGAGGCCTTCCACAAAGCCCGCCAAGCAATGCAACGCCGCATGGATCAAAGCATTGCCGATCACGCGGACCAAGAAACGCTCTATGACAAGCCTCGCATCGACAAGAACAAGCTGCGCATCACAGGCCCGTTCTCGGTCGAGGCCGTGCCCGCGCCGACAGTGTTGTCGCTCGACGAAACGCTCCCGTCCGAGGAGGCGGACAGCACCGTCGCCCGCTCTGGCGAGACCTCCCGCCAATCGCTGTGGCGCGACGAGCTGCTGAAAACCGGCGTGCGCGGCAAGGGCGGCAACATGATGACCTTCGCCGAATTCGAAGTGATCCCCGGCACCAAGTTCCTGCACGCCAGCGGCTCGGTCGCTGATACGGGCGAGCGGGTCGTGGTCAGCTTTGGCCCCGAACATGCTGCGTTAGAACAGCGCCAGGTCGAAGAGGCGATGAACGAAGCCTACACCCTGATGCCCAAGCCCAAGTTCCTGCTGTTCTGCGCCTTCACCTTTGACCCGGAAGCGGCCAAGGACATCGACGAGATGAACGTGACGGGCATGACCTTCCTCAAGGTGCAGATGAATACCGACCTGTTGACCGAGGATTTGAAGAAAAAGCGGGCGAGCAATGAGAGCTTCTGGCTGATGGGCCAGCCCGAGGTCGATGTGCGCAAGCGCGAAGATGGGCTGTGGCAGGTCGAGGTCCATGGCTTTGACTACTTCAACCCCAAGACCGGCGAGATCGAAGGCGGCGGCACCAAGCAGATTGCCATGTGGTCGTTGGATACGGATTACGATCAACGTTCGCTGATGCCGCATCAGGTGTTCTTTCCCATGGCCGATGCCAAGGGCGGCTGGAACCGGCTGAAGAAAACGATCCGGGCGGAGTTGGACGAGGACCTACTGAAGCAGTTCCACGGCACGGTATCGCTGCCGTTCGAGGCGGGGGACAACAAGCGGATCGCGGTGAAAATCGTGGATGACCGGGGTATCGAGTCCCTCAAGATCGTCGCGTTGGAGGGATAGGCCATGTCCCTGATCATCAACCGCCCGTGGGAGCGGCCAGAGCAGCATTGGGTCGAGGGCAAAGGCGGCAAGCTGGAGATCAAGCCAGAGCGTCGGCCTGCGAGCTATGAGGTCTTCGACGCGCGCAACAACACCAAGCGCACCGAAGTGCTCGCCATGGTCAACACGATCCGCGACCGCGTGGATCAATGGCGTGAGGCTGGCTATCCCGGTGTGACCATCGTGACGCGCAAGCTGTTGGAGCACTGGAATGACGAAACGGCGCGCCAGCATCCCTTCTATTTCTGCCAGTTGGAAGCCATTGAAACGCTGATCTGGTGGGTCGAGGGTGCGGAGGCCTTTAAGCAGGGCATTCATGTGCCCGGCGATGGCGGCGCATGGGAACGGCTGTGCAACAAGATGGCCACGGGTGCGGGCAAGACGACGGTGATGGCGATGATCATCACCTGGCAGGTGCTGAACGCACTAACTTACCCGAAGCGAAACAAGGACTTCAGCCGCGCGGTGTTCATAGTCGCGCCGGGGCTGACGGTGAAGGGTCGGTTGCAGGTGCTGTTGCCTTCTGAGGGCAGCTACTACGACGAGTTCAACCTTTGTCCGTCCGAGTCGATGCGTCAGAAGCTGAACCAGGCTGAGGTGCTGATCGAGAACTGGCACACGCTGATGCCTTTGAAAGAGGTGCAGCGGTCTGTTGTGCAGAAGGGCAAAGAGTCGGACGAGGCGTTCACGCGCCGTGTGCTGGGGAAGTTGGCGGCGCATAAAGACATCATCGTCATCAACGACGAGGCGCATCACGCCTACCGTAAGCCGCCTGAGCTGAAGATTTCCAAGAAACAGGCGGAGGAACAGGGTATCGACCTAGACGAGGCGACACGCTGGATCGAAGGTCTGGACCGTATCCACAAGACCAGGCGCATTCAGCGTTGCTTTGATCTTTCGGCGACGCCCTTCGCACCGACCGGCAAGAAGAGCACCGATACCGCGCTGTTCGATTGGATCATCTCGGATTTCGGACTGAACGATGCGATTGAGGCAGGGCTGGTCAAGACCCCGCGCGTTGTTGTGCGCGACGATGCGTTGCCGGATTCCAAAACGCTGCGATCGAAGCTCTACCACATTTATCGCGACCCGTCTGTGTCAGAAGACCTCAACCGCGCTAATGCAGAACCACACGAGGCTCTGCCTAAGCTTGTGCAAGACGCTTACACTCTTCTTGGAGCAGACTGGCGAGAGACGGCTAGGGCTTGGAAAGAAGCAGGACACCATTCACCGCCTGTGATGCTGACGGTATGCAACAGGACCGAAACCTCGGCCCGAATCGAGCACTACTTCAATCAGGGCGATACGCATTGGCCCGAATTGCAGGCTCCGAACAAGACCTTGCGCGTGGACTCGAAGGTTCTGGACAAGGCTGAAATTGGTGATGCGGCCAAGTCCGACAAAGCTTACGATCAGCGGCTTCAGGATATCGTGAAAGCATCTGATATTCCGGAAACCCGCAAACGGCAGCTGGGTGGCCTAAAAAAGGAAGAGCTGCTCCGCGAGATCATCGACAATGTCGGCAAGCGGGGCCAGGCAGGGCAGGACCTTCAGAACGTGATTTCCGTAGCGATGCTGTCTGAAGGATGGGATGCGAAAAACGTCACCCATATCATGGGCTTGCGCGCCTTCACGTCTCAGTTGCTTTGCGAGCAGGTGGTTGGGCGAGGGTTGAGGCGTGTATCTTATGATCGTGATGATGATGGTCTGTTCTTGCCTGAATACGTCAACGTCTTTGGTGTGCCTCTCTCGATTTCTGAGCCAGGTGAACCCGGTGAAGCACCGCCACCTCCAAAGCCGACCACACAAATCGAGGTAGTTCTTGAACGAGCAAACCTTGAAATCAAATGGCCAAATGTTGTTCGCGTCGAGTCCGTGGCGCGTAGGGAGTTGGCCGTCGACTGGACGAAAGTTGAAACGCTCAAGCTTGATCCTTCGTCAACTCCGATAAGCGCCGACCTCGCGCCCGCCCTGGGGGGCGCGACTGATCTCGGCAAAGTGTCATCGATTGATCTCGAAAAACTACCTGATGGGTTTCGGTTGCAGAGGCTTGTTTTTCAAGCAGCACGCAAGGGCTTTTCCGTGATGAACCACAGCTTCAAAGGCTCGGAAGATCTGCTCGCAGCGCAGTTGGTCAGGATTGTCGAAGAATTCATCGACTCGGATGTGCTTGAGATTCCTTCACTCTTTCACTCTGATCGACTGCGTCGCCGTATACTTATTGCTTTGAACATCGATCTGATCGTCCAGCACTTGATGCGAGGCGTTAACGAGCAAAACAGGACAAGCCTGACGCCGATTTTCGATGAAGAGAACCCGATTGGCTCAACGGATCAAATGCGAACCTGGTACACAACCAAACCAAACTTCCCGGCCCAAAAATCCCACATCAGCCATTTGGTTGGTGATTCCTCTTGGGAAGGTCACGCCGCCAACGTGTTTGAACAATCAGTTGAAGTATTGGCGTATGCGAAGAACGATCACCTCGGGTTTCAAGTACAGTATTTGTGGTCCGGCTCTCGTCGGCGATACATTCCTGATTTTCTTGTGAAGTTCACCAGCGGCAAGCTTTTGGCGCTGGAGATCAAAGGTACGGATAGCCCACAAAACAAGGTAAAAAGAGATGCGCTGGCAGAGTGGGTGGAGGCGGTCAATGCCGCAGGTGGCTTTGGGGAGTGGTCCTGGGATGTGGTTTTCCATCCGACCGAAATGCAAGACATTTTAGCCAGACATTCTGCCTCGTGAGGTGCAATGTTAAGAATTGAATCAATCGGCGTCACAATCGTTCGTTATTCGGAAGCTGGAGCAGAGTTTGAGATTGAGGCTAACGAACTTGATTGCATTAAACATGGCCCCTTTGGTGCAGCACTTGTTGCGCTTTGTTGGCCAACAGAATGTTTAAACTTTGGAGCTAATCTACGATGAGGAGAATCTGATTGGTTCAACTGTTCAAATGCGTACCTGGTTCACTACAAAACCATGCATTAATTTTAAGAAGTCTCAAATCAGTCATGTGGTTAGGGACGCATCGCGGAATCAGTCTGCGGCAGATATATTTGAAAAATCTGATAAGGTCCGTTCTTACGTTAAAAATGGAAAACTCAACCTGCATTCAGTAACGCCATTGTAGTAAACTTGGTGCATACATCACGTTAGGTCTACGGGTGGCTAGGCGTAAAAATTGTCCATGCCTCTAAACAACAAGACGCAAGATAGTATGAACGTTGCCGCACAAAGCAAAGACTAATAACAGAGATTAATTATAGTAAGTCAGATCCCTTGGCTAACCCTATGGTTTACCCTGACAAATTGTAATTTTATAAAGTCGTTAAATATCAGATATATAGACCTGTTTAATGGCGGTGAGACAGGGATTCGAACCCTGGAGACGGTTACCCGCCTACACACTTTCCAGGCGTGCGCCTTCGACCACTCGGCCACCTCACCGCTGAGGAAGGCGCGACAATAGCGTGAGATTTCTTAAGTGCAAGTTATTAGTTATATTATTTTTAGGCCTCAAACACTTCGCAAAGAATATTCGTTCACGGATCTCTAGATTTTCCCTGTATGAGTTCCTAAATCTATGCTTCTGATAGAAAATACTATCTTCGGTATAAGGATATTCTGACGTGACAATTCTGGACAAATCTCAACTGGTTTCCAAAGAGAGCGCACTTCCTGGGCGTGATCAAGAATTGGCAACGGCGCAAACCCATTTTTTGAGTGGAGCAGCCATAAAAGCAGACATTCCAACAGGTTTTGGTGAAATTTATCTCGGGCTTGGTTGTTTCTGGGGTGCAGAGCGCCGCTTCTGGGAAACTGAAGGTGTCTATGTTACATCTGTTGGATATCAGGGCGGATATACGCCAAACCCAACCTATGAAGAAGTGTGCTCAGGGCTGACCGGTCATACTGAAATTGTCCATGTTGTCTTTGATCCTTCCATCATCACGCTAGAAGGTATTTTAAAAGTCTTCTGGGAAGCTCACGACCCAACGCAAGGCATGCGTCAGGGAAATGACCTTGGTACGCAATATCGCTCTGCCATTTATGCAGTGAATGAAGCGGATTTAGAGCGTGTAAATGCCTCCAAGGCAGCCTATCAAGCGGCATTAAACAAGGCAGGGCGCGGGGCGATCACAACAGAGATTTCGTTGGCAGGGCCGTATTATTACGCTGAAACCTACCACCAACAATATCTTGCCAAAAACCCTAGTGGCTATTGCGGTTTAAAAGGAACTGGTGTCGCGTGCATTTAGCGTTAAGTTAGATGCCGCCGCGTGTAATTGAAAACCTGCGGCGCGTGCCAAGCATTTTCTGACATTCAGCAATTGTTTGTGCTGCAAGTTCAGCTGTTTTAAATTTGCTTTCAGCACGCAAGGCTTCAAGCGCATCGGACAGATGACCAACAGATTCTTGCAAGATAATCGGGTCAAACTTACTCTCACAGCGAAGTTTCAGTGCGCGTCCAAGATTGATTTTTGCTTTTACCCACCGGTCAGGTGTTTCTGAGCGATCAATACCGGAAAGTGTATCTTCTAACACTTGAACGCAGCGGTCACTCCAGTCTGCAATATTGGCAATGGCGAGTTGAACGGTTCCGGCCGAATAATCATCTTCAATATCGCCGCGTAAATGCACATCCATTTTGGGATTATCAGCCAGAATTTGATGAAGTGAAGCGACGACAGGCTCTAGTCGCTCAGCCCGAAAATCTTGTGGGCGCGATAGAGCAGGGCGTAATTCTCTAGCTGTGGCATAGGCCAAAGCAGCGGATAAAGGTTTGCTCCAATCATCGGTATTTTTGGGCAGCACAATCATGCGATGTTGGTATTGCGTGGTTTTCTTGGTGTCATCACGGCGCGCAATACGCGCGACGATCTTATTTTTTTTCATGCCTTCGCCCCACATGACCAAATCAGCACCTGCCTTTTTCAAAAGCGTTTGGGCTTCTTCTTCACTACGGATTTTGGCTGGAAAATCGATGACATCAAATGGACCACCAAACATGAAACCTTTTAGATGACTGCGTGCAGCTGCACTTAAATATTCGCTCGCAGCTTTTCCCTTTTTGCCAAAACCCTGAGTGATAAGCACGCGGGCTCCAATGTCAGTGCCACGGCGAACTTGAGACGCCGTACCAGCAAGGTGAGCCGATCGTGCAGCAAGCCACAAAAGTTTCAGGATGAAATACAGCCCTGTTACGCAGGCAGCTAAAGCGACTATAACAC